>JAFXEJ010000114.1 GCA_017513795.1 Ruminococcus sp. | reverse complement strand
GAGTGCAGCCGGATACACATGTACACGACGTCGGCAGAGCAGCCGCCGTGCAAAATAAACAATCCACCCACAGAAAGGGTGCGGCAGAGATCGTGCCCTTTCTGAAAACCAAAATTTATTTTAAAGGAGAATTATTATGAAAAAAACATCAAGAACTTTTAAGAGATTTGCAGCTATAACATCCGCTTCCCTCCTCGCAGCTTGCATGGTTGCTCCGATGGCTGGTTCAGCAGTAGTGAAAGAAACAGAAATAAAATCTGCTAATATTACAATTGAAAACACTGTTTCGGGTCATGAATATGAAGCTTATCAGATATTTAAGGGAACATTACTTAAATCAGTTGATGATAATAATACTGAGGATATTACAACTGATGACAATACAACAGTAACTTTCACTGACGTAAATTGGGGAGATAATGTCATCGAAAGTCCAGCTCTGTATACTGCTTTAGCAGAAATTGAAAATGCTGATGGTGATGCAGTTTTTGTTGATGAAAATGGAGCAAATCTTACTACAGCAGCTAAGGTGGCAGAAAAACTTCAGGGTGCATCTTCTGATGTTACAAAGGCTTTTGCAGCAACAATGAATAAACATCTTAATTCCACTGGTGTACAGACACTTACCGAAAACAAAACTGGCGAAGGAGAAGATACCACAACTACTGGATATACCCTTACATCTACTAAACCTGGTTATTATCTGATTAAGGATAAGGATGGCTCTTTAGCAAATGAAGAAGATACATATACAAGTTTCATAGTTCAGGTGCTTGGCGATGTATCTATTGCTCCTAAGAGTGGAATGGTAGAATTTAAAAAGAAGATTAAAGATACAAATGATTCTACTGGAGTGACATCGGACTGGCAGGATAGTGGCGACTATGATATCGGTGATAAGATTCCGTTCCAGCTTACTGGTAAAGTAGCAGGAGATTATGATGCTTATAAGGTGTATCAGTTTGTATTCCATGATGAAGAGTGCGAGGGACTTACTTTTAAACGGGATTCAGTTGTAGTAAAGGTTGATGGTACTAAAATTGAATCAGGTTACGAAATTGTAGAAGCTCCATCAGATGATTGTTCATTTGAAATCAAGTTCGCTGACCTTAAGCAGATTGGTAGCGTACAGGCTGGCAGTGTGATTACTGTTGAATATGAATCAGAATTGAATGCGAGTGCTGATATTGGTTTACCTGGTAACCCAAATACTTCATATTTAACATTCTCTAATAATCCTAATAATGAGACAGGTACAGAAATCGGTAAAACTGTTGATGATACAGTAATTGCATTTACATATCAGACTGTAATTAATAAGGTTGATGAGAATAATAATGCACTCATAGGCGCAAATTTCAAACTTGAAAAGAAAGAAATAGTTGATGGAACAACAACTTGGGTTGAAGTGACAAGAAAAACAGGAGATGCAACAGGTTCTAAATTTACATTTACAGGCTTAGATGATGGTGATTACAAATTAACAGAAACAGCAACCCCTCCAGGATATAACTCAATTAATCCGATAGAGTTTACTATCACAGCTGAACATGAGATTTTATCAGATAATCCTACTCTTACTTCATTAATGGGTGGAGATCTTGTTACAGGTGAGTTTAAAGATACAGGTGTTATTACACAATCTATTCAGAATAATGCTGGTTCTGTTCTCCCCGGCACCGGTGGTATCGGTACAACAGTATTCTACCTCGGCGGCGGCGCAATGGTTGCAGTTGCAGGCATCTACCTCATCTCCAAGAAGCGCATGAAGAACACACAGGAATAATAAACTCAGACGGCATAATAATAATAATGAAAACGACTAATTGACCTAATAATGCCGCCGGTGGTACAAGCCGCTGGCGGCCATTAGGGAGGATCCCATGAAGAAGAAATCAGGCTTAATCACAACAATAATTTTTACTATAATGCTATTCGTGGGACTCTCCGTGATGCTTTATCCCATAGTCAGCAACTGGTGGAATTCCAGAGTACAAAGTAAAGCGATTGCAAACTATGAATCCGTTATTTCAAAAATGGATACAAGTGAAATCGATGCAATGCTCGCAAGGGCAAATGAATACAACGAGAAGATAGCAAGACTTGAAGCTCCGTTTGTAAATTACGATCAGGTTCCTGGATATTATGATATCCTCGATGTATCGGGCACGGGAATTATGGGGTATGTTTCAATTCCTGTAATTCAGGTTGAGATTCCGATTTATCACGGCACAAGCGAGGCGGTACTCAACGTAGCGTCAGGACATCTTGAAGGCTCGTCGCTTCCGGTCGGCGGACTTAACACGCACAGTGTAATTTCTGCTCACAGAGGACACCCCACAGCAAAGCTTTTTACCGATCTTGATCAGCTTGTAGTAGGCGATGTATTTACGATAAACGTACTCGGAGCGGTATATACCTATCAGATTGACGAAATCAGCATTGTACTTCCGCACGAAATGGAAAAGCTGATGGTGATTCCCGGAGCGGATGTTGTAACTCTCATGACATGCACGCCGTATGCGGTAAACACACACCGACTTCTGCTGAAGTCGCACCGTATCGAAACAAAATACGTTTCCAATGCAACGGTTCTCTCGGATGCAACAAAGGTGGATCCGCTGCTTGTAGTTCCGCTGATTGCATCCCCGTTAGTTCTCGGACTGCTTATTTACTGGATATTCGGCGGAAAGAGAAAGCGTAAGGAACCAAATCTGCGCTACATGATTAATAAACATTAAGTTATTCTGATAATATCAGATTTTTGAAAGGATGGTGACTGAAATGCGTTTGAAATTTCACAGATACTTTAAAGCTGTGCTTTGTACATTGAGTACTGTGATGCTTCTTCTTACCGGAGTAATGTTCACAGCTTTTGCCGAAACTGTTACAGGAACGCTAACACTATACTGCCGTACGGAGGAAATTACCCTGAGCGGCATGAACTGGAATGTATATCGTGTTGGTTCAAGGACTGAATCAGGATTTGTACTTGACGGAGATTTCAGTGATTATCAGGTTGATCTCAGTGATCTGTCAACAGACAGCGGACGAAAAACTGCTGCAAAGACGCTTGAGAACTATGCGATACTGGACGGAATTTTTCCGACAGCATTCGGCAAGACGGACGAAAACGGCATCAAGAAATTTGAAGGACTTATTCCTGGATTATATCTGATTTCCGGAAATGAGCTTGAAATAGGGAATACAACGTATACTCCCTCAACGCTTCTCATTGAGATTAGCGTTACAGGTGCACCGGTGGACATCGACGCATATCCGAAGATCATCTCCAGTGTTGAGAATCCTGAGGAAATTGATTATACTGCAAAAGGTTTTTGGAGAACTGAGGATGGCGAGGATATTGTAGACGCATCGCCGATCAAGATTGAGATTTATCGTAACAACGAACTGTTTGATACAGTAATACTCGATGAAAGCAACAACTGGACTCACAACTGGAAGGGAAGTCCTGATGATGAATGGCGTATAAAGGAAGTTGATGTTCCTGACAACATTACTGTAATATATGATTCAAATGAGAGACAGTTTGTTGTTGTCAATACACCAAAAACCGAGAAGCCTCCGGTAACGACAACTACTACGATAACAACATCAGAAGAAATAACAACTACAGCTGCAAAAACAACATCAACGACTACAAAGAAAAAGAATGATAACAAGATACCTCAGACAGGACAGTTGTGGTGGCCAGTGCCATTACTTGGTCTTATGGGAATAATCTTTATTGCAATTGGTCTGAGGATACGTTCAATGGAAAAAAACGAGAATAACAATGAAAATAACTAAAGGAAAATGTTTTGTAATACTTGGATCGCTGCTGCTTCTGGCGGCAGCGATTCTGATATTATCCAATATTATTCAGGATAAAAAAAGCGGAGAACGTGCAAGAGAAGTTCTGGAAGTACTTGAAGTCAAAATTTCTGACGAAGCAAAAAAATCGGAAGAAGCTGAGACTAAAGTGCAGACTTCAACAGAACAGATATACACAGCTCCATCGGAAGATCTTTTTGCCCAGTATGGCACAGAAGAACCAACTACACAGGAAAAGCTTGCCGAAATCGACGGAAACAGCTATGTGGGGATAATCAGTATACCGAGCCTTGATGTAAGACTTCCTGTAATGAGCGAATGGAGCTATGCTAATCTCAAAATTAGTCCGTGCAGGTATTCTGGCAGGGCAGACACAGACGATATTATTATTGCTGCTCATAATTACAGTTCTCATTTTGGAAATATAAACTCACTTTCTGTTGGGGACGAAATGGTATTTATTGCAGCAGACGGAACGGAGTACCGATATAATGTGATCCAGATAGATACACTTGACGGAACAGATGTTGAGGGACTCATTGCCAACAATGATGGTAACTGGGACCTGACGCTTTTTACCTGTACTCTGAGCGGACAAAGCAGAGTATGTGTCAGAGCAGAAAAATCTGATTTGTCCGGTGAAACGGAATGATAGAAATAAGCTTATATAACGCTCACGGTATAGTCTGTGGGCGTTAGCTATTTATCGGGAAAATCTATTTATTTTGTTGACTTATTCTGCCGGACATGGTATAATAAATGGGTATTTTAAAATAATTCGTAAGAGAGGATCTGAAATGAATTTAACTAAATCAAAAACATGGTATCTCAGGTGGATACTTATAATGTTAATGGTATTTATGATACCGATGACACTGTTTTCATGCAAATCGAAAAAGGCAAGTGAGCCGTCAAAGGTGAAGACTATTGATGATCTTCCTGGTGCAACGATCGGAGTTCAGCTTGGAACTACTGGAGACATTTTCGTATCTGATTACGAGAAGGAAGGCTCGACTATTGAAAGATACAATAAAGCAGCAGATGCAGTTCAGGCATTAAAGCTTGGCAAGATTGACTGTGTTGTAATTGATAAAGCTCCCGCTGACGCTTTTGTAAAGATCAATTCGGACTTATCAATTCTTGAAGAAAGTTTCGCTGTAGAGGAATATGCAATTTGTATTTCTAAGGAAAATCCGGAACTACGTGAGAAGATCAATGCTGCTATTGCACAGCTTAAAGCGGACGGAACTCTGGATAGTATCATCTCTAATTATATAGGAGATGATACAAAGGGAAAATCTCCGTACATTTCTCCGGAAAACGTTGACAGAAGCAATGGAACTCTCAGTATTGCTACAAATGCGACTTTTGAGCCGTATGAGTACATTGAAAAGGGCGAAATCATCGGAATTGATATTGATATTGCGAATGCAATCTGTGATATTCTCGGAATGTCCCTTGAAATTCAGGATATTGAGTTTGACAGTATTATAAATGCAGTTCAGTCCGGAAAGGCTGATGTAGGCGTATCCGGAATGACTGTTACTGAGGACAGACTGAAAAGCATAGACTTTACTGATTCCTATACTACAGCTACTCAGGTTATCATTGTCCGCAATGGCAGCGGAGCGGCAGATATTAGTCTGAAGGAAAAGTTTGAAAACAATTTCATTGAGGACGACAGATGGAAATACATCACTGATGGTGTACTTGTAACTCTTAAAATAAGCTTTTTCGCTGTACTTATCGGTGTTGTTCTCGGATTCCTTATCGCTATACTCAGAAGTACATGCGATAAAACCGGAAAATGCAAGCTGCTCAATCTGATTCTCAAGGCGTATCTGACAATTATCAGAGGAACGCCGACAATGGTTCAGCTTCTTATAATTTACTATGTAATTTTTGCTTCTACGAATGTGGACAAGGTCTTTGTTGCAGTTATCGCATTCGGACTTAATTCGTCCGCATATATTGCCGAAATTGTAAGAGGCGGCATAATGTCTGTTGACAACGGACAGTTTGAAGCCGGAAGAAGCCTTGGCTTTACTTACGCTCAGACCATGAGATACTTTATTCTTCCGCAGGCATTCAAGAATGTTCTTCCTGCGCTCTGTAATGAGTTTATCGTGCTCATTAAGGAAACTTCGATTTCCGGATATATCGGAATCATGGATCTTACACGAGGCGGTGACTACATCCGCAGCCGTACATACGAAGCATTCATGCCTCTTATTGCCGTTGCACTTGTTTACCTTGTTATAGTAGTCGTGCTTACATCTCTTGTATCAAGATTAGAAAAGAGGCTGAAGAATAATGAAAAATAATGTTATCATTGAAGTAAAGGGATTGAAGAAATCCTTTGGCAAGAACGAAATACTTAAAGGAATAACAACTGAGATACGCAAGGGAGAAGTTGTGGTAATACTCGGACCATCCGGATGCGGAAAATCCACATTTTTGAGATGTCTCAATATGCTGGAGCAGCCAACAGACGGTAACGTGATTTTTGATGGAGTAGATCTTACAGCTTCCTCTACGAATATCAACGAACAGCGTAAAAAGATAATGATGGTTTTCCAGCATTTCAATCTGTTTCCGCACCTGACTATCCTTGAAAATCTCACTATTGCGCCAAAAAAGCTTAAAAAAATCCCGACAGACGAAATTAATAAGAAAGCAATGGAGCTTCTTACAAGAGTTGGATTACAGGACAAGGCTGACAGTTACCCTAATCAGTTGTCAGGCGGACAGAAGCAGCGTGTAGCTATATGCAGAGCGCTTGCAATGGAACCGGAAGTAATCCTCTTTGACGAGCCCACTTCTGCGCTTGATCCTGAAATGGTCGGAGAGGTTCTTGAGGTTATGAAGCAGCTTGCTGGAAGCGGAATAACGATGATATGTGTTACACATGAAATGGGATTTGCCCGTGAGGTAGCTTCAAGAGTAGTTTTCATTGACGAAGGAGTTATAGCTGAGGATGATACGCCGCAGGAGGTGTTTTCTAATCCCAAGCATCCACGTCTGAAGGAATTTCTCTCAAAGATTGTATAAAAAAAACAACCAGCTCTCTGAAAATGCTCAGAGAGCTGTTTTTTTGAGAGAGATATTGGTGAAAAATAACAATTGTAGGGTGCAAGAACGATATAATATTGTGCACAAAATAGAAGATGCAAATTTATTGCAGCGTTTTTGAATTTGATACGATTGTTGTTTATGTAAAGCGAAACAAAAGATCAGACGTAATTAAGTGTACATAAATTATGGTGTGGTCAATATGAAATATGGGGGTATGGAAATGTCTGTTGAAAATATGAATAATTATTGGCAAGGTTCTTCTGATGATATGTACAGAGCCTTGCTGAAAGAACTGGGACGATACGTCTATGTCATAGTGTTCAACAAGCTGAGAAGCTGTGGAACTAATGAGGATATCGAGGAATGTGTCAGCGATGTTTTTGCAAATCTTTTTATTGCAGTTGAGGATGGCTATGCTAAGGATATAAAAAAGCTCGCCGGAACAATGGCCAAGCGTCGTGCGATAGATTATTTCCGAAAGCTGTCGGCTTCGGGAAGAAATACGGTATCTGTTGATGATGAATCACTTCCGGAGCTTAAAGATTGTTTTGATGTTGAAAATATATCCGAAAACAAGGAAGTAAGAAACATTCTGCTGAGGGAGATAAATTCTCTCGGAGAACCCGATTCAACGATTATTTTACAGAAGTTCTACTATAACAAGTCATCAGCCGAAATAGCAAAAACAGTCAGAATGACAGCTTCATCTGTGCGCTCACGCTGCACAAGAGCAATGGAGCGACTGAGAATATCACTTTCGGCTATGGGTATCACAAGATAAAGGAGGATAATTATGAGTAAAAATAATATTTTCGATTTTCTTGAAAATTCTGAGGATGGTGAACTTGAAATGATAAACCGTCTTACTCCTGATTTAAACGACGACCAATTTGAAAGAATACTTGAAATGAGTAAAAGGAAGAGAAATGCTATGAGAAATACAGAAAGAAATAATATAAAAATGAATTCCAACGATGAAGAAATGGTTTCCGGAGTAGAAGTATATAAGCGTCCGAGATGGATAAAGCCGGTTACAATGGCTGCATCATTTGTACTGCTTGGCTGTGGAATTGCTTTCGGAATCCACCTTATGAGAAACCTGAAACCAACACCTCCCGTTATTGAACAGGGTGTTTCCACAACATCTGAAACAACAACTACCGCAGTTACTACAGATGAACCTGTATCTACAATTATAGTGCCTGCAGACAAAAATCAGACAACAATTGTAACAGGTATGCCCGTTGAAGTTACAACAACTACAGTGGCAGTAACAGAAGAAGATACTACAATCAATACAGAAACATCCATTGATGAACCTGACTATAAAGCTGAGTGTGAGGCGTGGATAAGAAATAAAGTCAGAAAAAGAGATGAAGCTCTTGAAGTGTTATATTCAATCACCGATCATGTAGATTTGAATGATACGTTTACGATTGATGTTCATAATGAGTCTGGCGGCCCTGGAGATATTCCGGTAATAAGTGATTATACTATCACATATGCACGTTATACAAATCCTCAATTCAGTTCTCTTGATGAGATAAGAGATTTTTATATTGAAAATTATTTGAGATTCTTATCTCCTGATTGGGAGTATGACGGATCGGATATGGATAGTCATTATGTAAAGCGCTATTTTGATACAAGAATACAGCCTGGTGAGAAGATAGAAATAAATAGTTGGAATAAGTATGATATTATACCGGTTTATACAGAATACAACGGGAAAATCTACACGCTTTATGCGAAAGAATCTGCAATGACAGACGCAGAATACTGGGCTGAGAAACAACATGGTATTATGTGGTGTTGTGCAGTAGATAACTGTACTGAGGATTATTTTGAGCTTTATGAATTCTATTCCAATAGTAATGAAGGCAGTTGGGTAATTCCTTGCGTGAAGATTGACGGCGAATGGAGAATGCAGAGAGACGAGGAGCATATGTGGCAGATGCCTGAAGATTTATGGCAGGAATTATGTGAAAAATTAAATAATGGAAGCAGTGATATTATCATAAACTAAGGTAAAACAGCACAAAAGCGGTATTGT
Source organism: Ruminococcus sp. (assembly GCA_017513795.1). Taxonomy (GTDB): domain Bacteria; phylum Bacillota; class Clostridia; order Oscillospirales; family Ruminococcaceae; genus Ruminococcus. The sequence goes on along the minus strand of JAFXEJ010000114.1, from coordinate 31,966 downwards.
CTTGAATCAGATTTACAGTGTGTTCATGAATGAGTCCGATGTTATATCGGGCTCATTTTTGTTTGAGTAGGTTTGTTGACAGTTCAAAAAAACGGTGATATAATTGTAACGAAGAATCATTGCACTCAAAAGCATAAAAAGTCGGAAAGCAAAATGAATTTTGTGATATAATTAACGTAATAAATATCAACTGGAGGAAATGCAATATATGATACTTGAAACAGAAAGACTGATACTCCGCCGATTTGATGAAAGCGATGCGGAAAATGTATACCTATATGCGAAAGATCCCGATGTGGGACCGATTGCGGGCTGGCCGCCGCATAAAAGCGTTGACGAAAGCCGTGAAGTTATCCGGAATGTTTTTTCAGGCTCAGAGGCGTATGCGGTATGTCTGAAATCCGATAACAAGGCAATAGGCGCCATAGAACTGAAACTTAACGGTCATACTGATATGACAGAGAAAGACGATGAATGCGAGCTTGGCTACTGGCTGGGAAAGCCGTTCTGGGGACAGGGAATAATTCCCGAAGCTGTAAGGGAGATTCTTCGCCATGCCTTTAAGGATATAGGTATGAACAAGGTTTGGTGCGGATATTACGACGGGAATGTAAAATCAAAGCGTGTTCAGGAAAAATGCGGATTCAGATATCAGTGGACAACTCCGGATGTGGATGTTCCGCTGATGAATGAAATTCGTATTGGTCATGTCAGCTGTCTCACTAAGGAAGAATGGGAGCAAATGCAGAAAATCGGATAATCCGGATGAATCTGCACTTAGCGGCACAAAAAGTCGGGAAATAAAAAAAGCTTCGTGTTATAATATAGTTACCAAAGAGGAGAAAGGAAATTCATCTATGAGCAGCTGGACAGAGGGCATTCAGAATGCAGTACAGTATATTGAGGATAATCTTACAGAAGAACTCTGTATTGAGGATATTGCGGCTAAAGCATATGTATCGCCGTTCTATTTTCAGAAAATATTCAATGTATTGTGCGGATTCACAGTTGGAGAATATATCCGTAACAGAAGGCTTACCCTTGCGGCTGAGGAGCTTTCCGGAACTGATGTAAAGGTTATAGATACGGCGATGAAATACGGCTATGATTCCCCTGACAGCTTTACAAGAGCATTTATGAAATTTCATGGAATATCTCCTTCTGCGGCAAAGAAAAAAGGTGCAGAAATAAAATGTTTTGCACCTTTGAAAATTAAACTGACACTGGAGGGCGGCAGTATGATCGACTACAAAATTGTTGAAAAATCTGCTTTCACCATTATGGGAAAATGCAGAATGTTCAATGCGGATACTTCCTACACTGAAATTCCGAAGTTCTGGGCAGAGCATTATTCAAACGGCGGCGGCGAAATAATCAAGGGAATGTTCGGTGCCTGCGTTGATGGGGACGGCAAGGATTTCAATTACTTCATTGCTGATTTGTATTTCCCTTGGAATGAGATTCCCGAGGAATGCACTACGAAGACTTTCGATGAGGGACTGTGGGCTGTATTTCCGTATCATGGAGAATGTCCGAAGGCATTGCAGGATGTCAATACTAAAATCTGGAGCGAGTGGCTTCCTAACTGTAAGGAATATGAACTGAGCGGAAATTATAACCTTGAAGTCTATCTTGATCCGAAATTCGGGGAAATATGGGTGCCTGTGAAGGAAAAATCAAAGCGTTGACGGTATAGATTTCGTTGAAGCTGTATAAGAATTATCGGGTGAAACCTTTCTGTGGAAAGGTTTCACCCGATTAATATATATTAAATAAAAGTAACATCGTCAATGTTAAATTATGCAGCGGATATTTGGGCGTATCTTTCGGAAGAAAGGATGTTATTCATCACTATTTCAGGTGAGCAATCTCCGCCGATAACCATATCGAATATAGCCGGAGTATAGCCTGATACCAGAGCGGCTCCGGTTTCCGAGCGGTTTACGGGAATTGCATCACATCTGCTTGCTACATTCCAGAAAATTATTTCGGGAAGCTCATATCCGTTTTTACGGTAGAGCTTTCTCATCTGACGGAATAAAGGCTCATCATTTCCGCCGATTATACAGTAATCAAACTGCATATCGGAGATAATGTAGAGTTTTGCGGGCATTTCTGCGGCAGGAACTCTGTTTTTTACAGCAGTACGGAGAATCAGAGTGAAAACAGCTTCCAGATTGGTGTTGGCAATCTCATTGAAGCTGCTGCAATAGCTGACTTTCTCCACGATATTGCTGCCCTTTATTTCAACGAGCTGAGGAGTATGCGAAAATGTGATGAAGTGATTTGCAAAAGCGCCGGTATTGTGTTCTGCAAAGTAAATTCCAAGTGACAGAGCTGCCTCAACAGGACGTATACATCCTTTAAAACCGCCGTACATCGAGCCGGAGCCGTCAACAACAGCAATAGCATTCTCATGCTTTGAAGCAGTCAGGTCAGGGAGGGATTTCCATGCGGCATCAAGTGAATCTATTTCCATTTCGGAAATAGTTCTGTTTAATGCGGCACGCACGATATCGTAGGGGAACAGTCTGTCAGCATTCATTTTTGCTTCGCCTTTGTTCACCTTGCAGATGTAATCCTTGTAACGCTCACCGTCATTGCGGATGAACGCCTTACGGTATTTGAACATCGCACAGGAAGGCTGTACTTCATATCTGAAAGTATAGTCATGCTCACGAAGACGATTTTCGAGAATATCGGTATATCTGCGAAGTTCAGACAGAGTTTTTCTGTAAGTGCGCTCGCTCATTCCGAGAAGCTCAGCGATACGTCTGCCGGTATTGCGTGTTTCCTTTGAGGAGGCATTTACGGAGGGAAGCCACTTTGCAAGCAGAGAAGCTTTTCCGCCGCTGTACATAGCCGCAGTATCTTTTTCAAGCTGGGATTTGATTATAGCTGCTGCGTCTTTTTCGAGAGGAGTTCCGATAAGAACGCAGAGATCATCAAATCTGCCGTACTCAGCGAACAGGTGCATATTTTTTCTGACAGCATCGGGAGCGATTTTTACAAGCGCAGCGATAGCAATGCGGAAGAAACGTCTTTCGCCGAGACCTCCTCTTGCGTCACGGGCGAAGAAAATAATTTTCATTGTTTTGTCGGGATCTTCAGCATAAGCACGGGAAACTGTATCTGAAATCTCGTCTGCTGATGAATTTCTCATTGCGCCTGCCTTGAAGAACATATCAAGGCAGAACGATTCTGATGAACGGTAAGCTGTACCGCCGTTTTCTGTGTATGTAATATTGGATTCTTTCTTTAAAAAGTTAAGCATGATAATTCTCCTTTCAAGTCAGCATACTGTACATTAGTACAGGGCAGGATTTGAACCTGTAATAAACCAGTTTATGCTGTGGCTGACTTACTGTTTATGCGTGTGGCAATGCTGTCTCGGCTCATTTTCATTCATGGGAACCATACCCCGAAGGAGGTTTTCCCTATGTCTTTGAAAGAAAAATGCTGTAAAAGCCGAAAATTATTCAGAAATGCACGGCTCATTATTTTCACTCAGTCCTTTTCGTTTCCGATGGTGCGTGAGTCCGTAAGATTCAATGCTGTTTGAGCCGGAAGTCTAATTAAATTACAAGACGCTTTACTGTTATTTCACATCCTTTGAAAGTAAAACATTAATACTGCTTGCAGTGAGCGTCTTAAAGGCGCATAGTCTCAGCATAATAATATATTTGCTGTATGCGCAATGCAAGGCACGTTTTATCTTGACAGGATAAAAAATTGCTGTTTGTGCCTTAGAATTAAATCTCGTCACTGTGGGAGTTGAACCCATTCAAATGAACTGCCATATTTGCTGTAAGTGACGAAAAAACTAACCTTTTATTACTCCGACTGTGAAAAGTTTTTTTACAGGCTCAGTCAGATCTACCTGATTTGCCATAACATCGTTGATATCCTTGTAGGCGAAGCGGGATTCCTCAGCAACATCAGATTTTTTATTCTTGGCAAGAACAACGTTCTGCTCCTTCAGATCGACCATTACTGACTCGACTGAGAATTTATCCAATGCCGCTGTACGGGAATAAGCTCTGCCAGCGCCGTGCGATGACGACATAAAGCTCTCAGGATTTCCCTTTCCACGAACGATATAGCTGTATGAACCCATAGCGCCGGGAATAATTCCCATCTCGCCTTCACGGGCACGGATAGCACCTTTTCGGTGAACCCATACATTCTTCCCAAAGTGGTTTTCAAGCGCAGCGTAGTTGTGGTGACAGTTTATCTCTCCGGAAAATTCCGGAATAATGCCGGTATGCTTCTGGACGTGCTTGGTGAAGATATCCTTGACCTTGCGAAGCATTACAGCACGGTTTTCGTAGGCGAAGTCCATGCACAGCTGCATCCATGCGAGATATCTCTTTCCCTCGTCTGTATCAACAGGAAGGAATGGGAGATTCCACTCAGCCGGAACCTGTGAGAACCACTTGTCGTTCAGTTCATGGGCGATAGCGTTGAAGTATTTTCCGACGATATTTCCGAAGTGACGGCTGCCCGAATGAAGCATGATACCGCACATTCCGTTTTCGTCCTGCTGAAGCTCGATGAAATGATTTCCTCCGCCGAGAGTTCCGGTCTGGAAATATCCTTCCTCTATCTGAGGAAGAAGCTCTCTGTCGGCTTCGTAGAAATTCATTTCAGCCTTTGCACGGTCGAGGACTTCGGATGGCTGAGCATTCTTATAATGAGAAAACCCTGTAGGGATATTTCTGAGAATATCTCCGCATATAGTCTGTACAAGATTTCCGCTTCCTGTGATAGTTTCACGGAGGAGAGAAACCGGAATATCAGTCTGGACGTAGGCCATTCCGCATCCGATGTCAACTCCGACCGCATTTGGAATTATAACGTTTTCACAGGCGATAACTCCGCCGATCGGCATACCTTTTCCGGCATGAGTGTCAGGCATAAGAGCTATCCATTTGTGCGCAAACGGAAGCTTAGCAAGATGAATTGCCTGTTCAATGCATTTCTCCCCGACAGCTTCAATATCAGTCTGCCATATCTTTATAGGGAGCATATTCTGATTCTTATCGTAGTAAACTTTCATTTCATTCACTTCTTTCCTTTAGCTTGATCTTAGTATACCACAGGATTTTCCAGAAATCATATAAATTTTTCTGCACACACTCGTAAGTCTATTGCAAAAGATAAGAATTTCTGTTAATATATATGTATAGTGAGGTGGGAAAATATGGCTGGATTTTCAGAGCTTATAAAGAAATTCGATAAAACGAGAGATTATGTCCGTGATTTTTTTGTGTATGGCTGTAAGGTGCGGAGCGATTTTGACCGCAGAAGTATCCGTACATACGGAGATGAAAAGCGGCGTGTTGAAAGCTGGATGGGCGAATATATGCGCTATGATGACTCCGTTCATGGCAGAAGCGTTTCCATATCGGTTGACAGCGGTCATATTCCCGAGAATCCGCTGTATAATGCATATTATTCCAGGAGTTTCACGGATAACGATATCCGTCTGCATTTTTTTCTCACCGATGTTTTACAGGATGGGCAGAAACGTACACTCAGGGAAATAACTGACATTCTCAACAGTGATTACGGTCAGCTTTTCGATGAACAGACTGTGCGCAATAAGCTGAGAGAGTATACGGACGAGGGGATTATACTTGCTGAAAAACAGGGGAAAACGCTTTATTATTCCATGTCCGGCGAGAATGCAGATGATTATTTCAGAGAATATAAAGGACTGGACGATGCACTTAAATTCTTTTCTGAAACACAGCATTTCGGAATTATCGGCAACAGTATACTCAAAATGCTCGGACTGAAAACGATTTGTTTTTCATCAAGCACAATTATATTATCCATACGCTTGAGGATATACTCATACCTGAGATACTGACTGCTATTAACGAAAAAAGTACAGTTTCTTTCTGCACCTTTCAGGGCGAGAATATCGGTACTGAAAATCAGGTTGTTCCGATGCAGATACTTGTTTCCGTTCAGACAGGGCGACGTTATCTTGCGGCGTATATTCCGGCAGTACACAGATTTTCAGCATTCCGGCTTGACTATATCAAGACGGTGAAAAAGGGCGGAAAGTATGAGGATTACGATGCTGTCAGGGCTGATTTTGAGCGTAATATACCACGCTGTTTCGGAGTATCATTCGGTGTGCGCAAAGAAACAGGAACAGTTACACCAATGAAGATAACATTTTTTGCTGACGAAGAAAAAGAGCAGTTCATCATTGATCGTCTGAATCGTGAAAAACGCTGCTGTACTCTTGAAAAGTCCGGAGAAAATCTTTATACCCTGACGGCAGACGTTTTTGATCCCAACGAAATCATGCACTGGGCAAAGACTTTCATCGGAAGAATAGTTTATATCGATGGCGGTTCAGAAATGGTCAGACGTCGGTTTTACAGCGATATATTACGAATGAACAGAATGTATGGCGGTGATAAAAATGAGCATATTCAGTGAGATATACGGTACATATTTCCGGATTGCCGCAAAGCTTATGGAAAATGAATTTACCGACGAAAAAACAATAAGAGAAACTATACAGAGTGACGGCTTCCGTGATTCTGTGCTGTTTTTGCCGCAGAAACTTATTCCGACCAGCGAAAGCTGGGGATTTTTCAATCGTGAAACAGACGGAAAGCTCCGGCGCATAACAAAAAAAGCGCCTGCAAGGACGCTTACCGGACTTCACAGAATGTGGCTGAAATCAAAACTTTCAGATCCGAGAATAAGACTGTTCATGGATGATGAAGTACTTGCTGCACTTGAAGCTCGTCTTGCTGATGTTCCGCCGCTTTACAGGAAGGAGCATTTCAGATTTACAGACCGTTTTTCTGACAGCGATGATTATTTCAGTGAGGATTATATAAGAAATTTCCGGACTGCTCTTGAAGGGGTAAAGCACCGTAAAATCATGTATATCGAGTTTACTTCCGGACATGGAAAGCGGATGAACGGCAGATTTGTGCTGCTGAAAATGGAATATTCTCCCAAGAATGATAAATTTCGTGCATATTGCTATCTGCTTCGCAGCGACAGAATAAGAAGCAGCGGAATAATAAATATCGGGCGGATAACGAAAATCGCTGATACGGGACGGCGTTTCCGGACGCCGGTTTCAATGGATGAATATTTTTCAAGCCGGAAATGCAGCAGTCCGGCTGTTATAAAGGTGACGCCGGAGCGTAACGGCGTTGAACGTTTTATGCTTGAATTCGCTTCATATGAAAAGCATACAGTCCGTGACCTTGAAACGGGACAGCATACCGTTAAATTGTGGTATGATAAACAGGACGAGGCAGAGCTGCTTATCCGGCTTCTCAGCTTTGGTCCGGTCATCGAGATACTCGGACCGCACCATCTGAGAGAGCAGGCTCGTCTGCGGATAAAGCGTCAGGCAGAGCTTATTGAAGAATACCGGAATATGAAAGTGTGATGTCTGTTATACAGATTCGGCAAGACGGTCGTATCTTTTGTTTATAAAGTAGACGATAACGTTGATGGAAACAATCGCAAGGTTTATAAGATATATTGTGAGTACGAAATTTATCCGACCTGATATGATTTTAGCTGTAATGCCTGAAATATACCCTGTGATTATCAGCAGAGTAAATGGGAGACTCATAGAGCGTGCTGTTTTTGCACGGATATTCTTGATCACGGACATTGGCCATGAAAGTCCGAAGCAGATAAGCATAAACATTTCAAATATTTCTGACATAATAAAGACTCCTTTTTAGTAATTTATATGATTGTATTTCTATGCTTCTATTATATCATTGACAAATGATAATGTCCAATATATAATAATTATATAAATCATAATCTGTACGGTATCAATTGGAGGCGAACATGGACTTTTTACAGATCAGATATTTTTTAGAAGTAGCAGAAAGTCAGCACGTTACAAACAGCTCAAAGAAATTGCATATAGCTCAGCCAGCGTTGACAAGGTCTATTCACAGATTTGAAGAAGAACTTGGAGTCCCACTTTTTACGCAAAAGGGGAGAAATATCATCCTTACAGAATACGGGAAATTTCTAAAAAACAAGCTGACACCAGTCATGGAGGAACTTGAGTCAATTCCAAAGCAGCTCCATAAAATGGTACAACTTGAAAATGAAACGATACACCTTAATGTTCTTGCGGCGTCAACGCTCGTTACGGAAGCAATAATTAAGTATAAGAATACGCATTCCAATATAAATTTCCAGTTCCTTCAAAATGCAGAAAGTGATCTGTATGATATTGGAATAACTACAAAAATGTTTGAACGATCTTCAAAATCAGGTGTGAAAGATCGGTTTGTGAGGACAGAAAATATATATCTTGCCGTACCGGATAATGAAATATATCACGGAAAAACTTCGATAAGTCTTGATGAAGTAAAAGACGAAGGATTCATAAGCTTAATCGGTTCAAGACAGCTGAGATGGATATGCGATCATTTTTGTCATCAAGCGGGATTTCAGCCGAGAATAATATTTGAAAGTGATAATCCGGCGGCAGTAAAGAATATGATTTCAGCCAGTATCGGTATAGGTTTCTGGCCGGAGCATACATGGGGAACTCTTGAAAGAGGAAACATGCTTCTCCTCGAAATAACCAATCCGATCTGTCAGCGTGATATATTATTTACTTGTAACCATAATAAAAGTGATAACAGTAACGTGGAAGATTTTTTTACATTTCTCCGTGAATATACATGGAATATTCTGAAAGATAAGCCGGAAGAATAGAATATAACCATAAAAAATCCTCTGCAATCCGTTTGGTTTGCAGAGGATTTTTACTTTTATTCAGCGATTATGACCTTTATAAGATCAAATCCTTCTTTTTCGAGCTGAACCTTTTTTCCGTCCTGAATGACAGTATGATTAAGGGTGATAAGTTCAACATTCATTGCGTCAGCCGGAACTTTAAACGTGATAACTGCTTCTCCGTTTTCATCGAATGTGTATTCTCCGAGCTTTGTATCATCGTTATTGAACCACTTGCCTGGTTCGCCGGTAGATTCATTGATAATCACAGGATTCCAGTAGCCGTAACACATGTTGATTGAATTTCCCGGAGTTCCCTTGAATGTACACTGTAAGGTTTTTCCGTCCATTCCGTTACGGAGCTTCCACTGAGCAGTTTTTGTCTTAACGAAGGATATCTCAGTCGGAACAATTTCTTCTGTCTGCCATGAATGAAGCATTTTTCTAAGCAGACAGATGTCAAATGAATCGAGTATACCGTCAGCGCATAAATCAGCAGCTTTCCAGTTATTCAGTGTCACATCCGGTTTTGCAAGGATCCAGTCCTGAAGCAGAGAAAGATCGGTATTATCAACTGTTCCGTCCGAATTAACATCGCCCATCATGGTGTAGTCGCTGTCTGTAAGTTCAATCTGAACAACTGTCAGCGGCGGTAATTCCAGTGTAAATGAATTGTCTTTGATGTTGTTTACTGTCTCAAGAAGTTTGATTTCACTTGATCCGGATGTAATCCCGTACACCTTTGCGGTATTATATTGTGCGCTGGATGTGATATTTACAGATGAATTCTGCGATTCAGTCTGGCTTTTGTTCATGAGGACGATGTTGAGCTTAGATTCATCCGTGCCATTGATAGAAGCGTAAACAGAGCTTTTTTCAATATCCGGAGTTGATGACTTGACGAGCGTATCACCGAATTTTGCACCATTTCCGTCGTAGTTTGTATAGAGATTTATAGCGGCATGAGTATAGCTTTCATCAGAAGCCACAGCCCAGCTGTTTGCCATATATACACCATTTTTGGCAAAAATTCCGAGTGCGTCAGCCTCTGCAATAGCTCCGGAAATATGATTTCCACCGCCGAAGCTGTATTCTGTGAAAGATAGTTTAGTATCGGGATAATATTTTTCAATTGATTCGTTGACAAGCGGAAGAATCGGCAGATATTTCTCATTATACTGACCTAACCAGCTGTTTTCAGTGTAGGTGGAATCCCATAAGGTTCGAGGTGCCTGAAGACGGGCTTCGATGCAGTCGGTGTGGGAAGTATCCTCACAGGCGGTAACACGGTCTGTTCCTTTGGCTTCGGAGTAATAATGAAGATCAAGAACGTCCACAAGACGTTTTCCGTTTTCTTTTTCTGCCTGAGCCATTTTGTCGAGAAAATAGGAAATGAACCAGCTATAGCCGTTTCCTTCTGTTTCCCAGTCGGGTGCGTCATTGAATGACTTGTATGCATTGAAACCGTACAATACGCCGCCGTATACTTCAGCGTTCGGATCTGCTGATTTGACAGCTGAGGCAAATTCAACTGACTTGTCAACGATTTCCTTGCATGTTGGCTTTTCAGGATGCATTCTTGCGTGTGTACTCACCCAAAGCGATGGTTCGTTATCGAGAGAATATCCCTGAATACCGGTCGTGGTGGTAGAATCGCCGAGCTTCTGCACGAGATAATTGACATATTCATCAATATATACTGCGTTGTCGTTAGTATCAGGAATAAGAGAGAACGGCGCATTCTTAAACGCCTTAACGGGAACCCATCGGTCTGAGGGAGCAATTTCATCCTCTGTAACTTCGCCGTCAGTATCTGCTGCTGCATAATCAGCCATCTGGACAGTAGTTACCTTGTAATTAATATTCTGTGCGGTCATGTCCTCTGAAAATTCAAGAGAATTTGCGCCCGGAACAGCAAGAGAATCTTTTTTGAAATTTACAAGATATGCATCGGAATAATGCTTGTAATCAGCACCGGCGGATGAGGCATTATTCTCCCAGTTGTATGCGGAATGACGATTTCCGCCCTGACGAGCCGAGAACGTTGTGACATCCGGAGCTTCTCCACGCCTGATGTAGTTGATTCCGTAGATATACGGACTTATCGGCTTGCGGAATCCGGATGTGTCTACAGTGACGGTCAGATCATAGCTGTTTTCTGCACTGGCGGGAGTAAAAGGTACTGCCGCAGATGAAATTAATGCAGCGGAAGTGAAAAGTGTGAAGAGTTTCTTCATAGTATACTCCTTTCTGTGATACTGATATTATACCAAACGTAGCGTAGAATCAGAGATTACAGGAAAATATATTTCAGAATGAACAGTACTGCCAGTATATACATTACTGGATTTACCTTCTTCGCCTTGCCGCATGCGAGGTTGAAAAGAACGTATGAGATAACGCCGATGGAAATACCTTCGGAAATACTATAGAACAGCGGCATTGCGATTATACAGAGATATGCTGGAATTGCAGATGTGTAGTTATCTTCCGTGAGCTTGAGTTCTGCGATATTGCTGAACATCAGGAATCCTACAACGATAAGGGCGGGAGCAGTTGCAAATGACGGGATAGCAGTGAAAACAGGTGCGAAGAACATTGATAACAAGAAAAGAATAGCAGTTGTAAGAGCTGTAAGACCGGTTCTTCCTCCGGCAGCAACTCCGGCGGATGATTCTACGAATGTAGTTGTAGTTGAAGTACCAAGAACAGCACCGGAAGAAGTTGCTATAGCGTCTGCAAGAAGTGCAGGACGTATCTTTGGCAGTCTGCCGTCTTTATCAAGCATATCAGCTTTTGTAGCAACTCCGATGAGAGTTCCGAGTGTATCAAAGAGGTCAACGAACAGGAATGAGAAAATAATTACGATGAAATTGAAAATTCCTACATCGCTGAAATCAATATTGAAGCACTGACCAAATGTGTCGCCAAGACTTGAAAAATCAGTTATTTCAAATTTGGGGAGGAGGGAGTAATATCCGTTTGCTGCATCAACCGTATAAATATCCGCAGCCTGACATATTATACCGAGAATCCATGTTGCAAGGATACCAATAAGAATCGAGCCTTTTATCTTCTTTATGTAAAGTATCGAAGTAAGGAAAGTTCCGATAACAGCCAGCAATGCACATATACCGGCGGTTGAGAATTCATCACGGAAACTGATGATAGATACCAGAGTTGAATCGTTTTTAACAGAAAGTCCGGCGTTCTGGAGTCCGATAAATGCGATGAATAAGCCTATTCCAACAGATACAGCGTGTTTGAGTGTGAGTGGAATGGCGTTGAAGATTGCTTCTCTGACGTTTGTGAGCGAAAGGACGATAAAAATTATACCTTCAATAAATACTGCAAACAGGGCTATCTGCCAGGAGTAGCCGTATCCAATTACAACAGTGTATGCGAGAAAAGCATTGAGTCCCATGCCGGCAGAGAGCGCAAACGGCATATTAGCCATGAATGCCATACAGGCTGTACCGATAAACGAAGCAAGACAGGTTGCAAGCAGTACGGCGGTAGGATTCATACCTGCATCACTGAGGATACTCGGGTTTACCGCAAGAATATACGCCATTGTCATAAAGGTTGTAATACCGGCGGTGATTTCGGTTTTTACATTGGTTTTGTTTTCTTTCAGTTTGAACAAACGGTTCAGCATTGTTCATACCTCCTTTTATTTTTTTAGGTGATAGCGCACGAAATATCCGGACGGATTTGTGCGTATTGCCTTGATTTTTTCACTTTGTTGATATAAAGTGTGAATTATATTATTGTAATAATTATACCACGAATTGCCTTTTTAGTCAATGCCGGAGCATATAAATCAGGTGCAAAAAATATAATAATCATTAGGAGAATATTGACATTTGTTACGATTTGGTGTATAATTAATTAAATAAAATTTATAGGTGATAAATGATGAAAGACTTTATTGAGTCAATACATAAAAATAACGGAATGCTTGAACTTCCGCTTGAATATGCAGAATATCTTAATACAAGACCAAAGGAAATAGTTTTTCATGATCCTGAAAACGAACAGCAGGCAAAATTAGCTGCAAAAGTGAAATTGAAAACAGGTTTATTCCTTGGCGGATGCTCTGCTGTACTTCTGTTTCTTTTCGTATATGTTATAGTTTTAAAAAATACATTATTAGTTATATCACTCATGGGATTGATAACGTTTTTATTTTCAGCTGTATTTATTCAGCTCTTAACTAAAAAGACTCAGGTTGCCATTGGCAGAGCAGTTATTAAAATAAAGCAGAGAAGAACCGGAAAGAGAAAATCATACTCATATTTTGTTTCTGTAGCTGTTGACGAGCCGGAAAAAGCTATTCATGCAAATATTCCGGTAAGCAAATCAGATTACGAAAAAATCAGTGAAGGCACATCAATCATGATTGTAAATATTTCTTCACCTGGAAAAGGCGTTGTCCTTGACTGATCTGTAGATGCTGCCTCTTTTGCACGGTTTATGTGCAGCATTGTAATAAAAAAATAAAGTTCAGGAGGAATTTCTGAATGAATCAGATAAAAAATTTTTTTGCATTCAAAACTGTATATTCACAGAATAAAACTTTTCTTGTCTTTTCAATAGGCAGAAAGGAAGAAATAAATTACTCACAGGTGCAGATGCTGGAAAACGAAGCTTATCGTGATTATATACTGCCTTTTCAGTGTACGAAAACGGCAAGCACAAATAAGATAAGCTTTGATGTAAGCGGTCTTACCTCACTTTCAGAATATCTGAAAACTGAAATGAGACAGGAACAGTATTTTGAGATAATTTCTGGTATTCAGAAAATTATTTCATTTTGTCAGAAATCATATCTGTCACTGGATAATCTTGTATGTGATACAAAGTATATGTATTATCACAATACTCTGAAAAAAATACTTATGCTCTATATTCCGGTTAAAAATCCGCATTATATACGGGACAGTATTCCGGATTGTCTGAAAAAGATACATAACAGTGCAAAGGGAATTATAATTACTGACGGCAACTATATGAATAAGTATGAGAGCTATCTTGAACGCTTTTCTTCATCAAACAAAAAGAATAGTACGAATTCGTTTTCTCCTGATTCTCTTTTGCATTTCTTTAATGAAAATAATGTGAGTAAGAATGAATCAATTAATAATGAACAGCAGTTCAAGGAAACTGATTTCAGGCAGAGAGAATTTCCGATAAGCCATCAGGTTATTTCCGGAGAAAAGGGATTTGATATTCATATACCTGAGCCATATAAGCCGCCTGTGGAAAAACCACAAAAAAATACTTTCAGTGAAACTATCATAAAATCAAACAAAAGTAAAGTATTTGTTACTGACCGATGCGGCAACAGATTTGATATACTCCATTTTCCGTTTAAAGTTGGCAGAAATAATTATAATGATCTTGTTATCAGTGAGGGGACTGTTTCCGGAGATCACGCTGTTATATCTGAGAACAACGGCAGATATTTTATAAAAGACGAATCATCCAATGGTACATATCTGAACGATGCAAATAACAGGATATCATACACTGAGATACAAAATGGTGATATCATTTATTTTGAAAGCTTTCCTTTTGTTTTTTCAGTTGAGAAGATAAATGAAACAAGTTCGACAGGAACAGTTATGATTTCCAGAAGACGTCAGCCGGAATTGGCTGATAAGCCGACACTGAGCAGCGCAGCACAGCGATATCAGCCGGAACCTTCAGCAATACCGGATCAGAAAGCACTCGCGTATCTGCGCAGAGAAGACGGAGCACTTATCAGAATAATGAACTTTCCGTATAATGAATCTGCTGATCTGGGAATAACGATCTATACTGAAAGCACCAGCAGCAGAACTGCAATTTTTGTAAAGAATGTTTCGTGCAATTCTCTTGTGTTCGAAAATTCAGTCGTTGAATACGGAGCAGCATATGAAATATTCTCAGGATGTTCGCTTATCATTAATTCTGTAAAGTACACATTTTTCGTAGAAAACTAATACATCACCGCATAAAGCAGAAACGGAACTTGTATCTCCTGTGGAGAAGGCGGATTTCGTGCAAAGCCGAAAGGCGGGCTTTTTGCGGTGATTTTTATATTGAATAGATCAGGAGTTTATTATCAGGATGTTTATTTATTCTTATGTCAGCACCGAGGGCACGGTTAAAAAAGTGAATCAGGATGCTCTTATGATAAAAAATGCCAGATTCAAGGGGAAAGAAATTCTATTTGCTGCCGTGTGCGACGGAATAGGCGGTCTTTACGGCGGTGAAGATGCAAGTTCGTGTGTTATCAAAACAGTTTCTGACTGGTTTGAGACTGTTTATGCTGATCTTCTGAAAAAAGGCAAGGGAATTCTGGATGTAAGAGCAAGCCTTGATGAGCGTCTTCACATGGTAAACGACGCTATTAACATAGAGTGTGCAAAAGGTCGTGAAATGGGAACAACATTCACCTCTATGCTTATAGATACCTCAAATGATGCAATGCTTGCTGCTCATGCAGGAGACACAAGGCTTTATAAAATATATGACGACAGTATTGAGATAGTTACATCAGATCATTCTGTAGTTGCAGAAGAAGTAAGACGTGGTCTTTTAAGCGAAGAATCAGCGAGATTTGACAAGCGTCAGAATCAGATAACCAACTGTATCGGAGCAGGTGAAACGGGCAGAATGTATGATTTTATAATCCAGAAACCAGAGAAAAACTGCGTTTATATGCTCTGCTCAGACGGATTCAGAAAGATGATCTCGGGCGAAGAAATACAGAAAACGCTGTCGCCAGCCTCAAATCCTGATCAGGAGACACTGAACAAATCACTCAGCTATCTTCTTGATCTGAATATGGAGCGCAGGGAAAATGATAATATAACAGCGCTTGCAGTAATACTCAAAGGAGAATGATGACCAATGAGCGTAAACGGAAAGCTGTTGGCAAACCGATATGAAATAGATAAAATAGCCGGACGAGGCGGAACTTCTGTTGTTTATAAGGCTTATGATATACAAGCTGAAAGAGCTGTAAGAGCTATAAAGCAAATTGATAAATCAAGAACCGAAGAATATGATATGGCAAAGCTGGAATCAGCCCTCATAAAAGAACTTTATGAGACAGATCTGTCAAACGCATTCTTCCCGAATATCATACACAGATTTGAGACTGAACGTTATTTTTATATCGTTCAGGATTTTCTTGACGGCGAATCAATGGGAAATATGCTTGATGCAGGTCCGATGCCACAAAAAACTTTTATTGAATCGGCAAAACAGATCTGTTCATTTATGAAATTCTTTCATGGTACAGGCCGTGTACACAGTGATATGAAGCCGGAAAATATAATGGTTCTGAAACCCAGTAAAACTCTTATTGATGACGGTGCTAAACTGAAACTCAAGTTTATCGACTTTGGTACAGCAATAAGAAACGCTACTGGTGTTACCGGATATACGCCTGAATACGCCGCACCTGAGCAGTATCGTCAGTCAAGACTTGATGAACGTACAGATATATTCAATATGGGAGCTACGTTTTATCACATGGTTCACGGCAGAAAGCCTTTAAAGGTGTACAGCGACAATCGCATGATGACCTCTCAGGAAAGATTCAAGTTTGATAAAAATATCAGCACTGATATAAAAAGAATAATCAATAAATGCGTTGCCGATGATCCGGAAATGCGCTATAAGTCGTGTGATGCCCTTTATAAGGATCTTTGTCGTGTGGAAAGACATTCCAGTGTCCGCTGGATAACTTTTTCTTTTGCAATGACTGTAATTTCATTTGCATGTGCCGGAATTTCTCTGTATATGGCAAAGTCTCTTGACAAGAAAAATACTGTGGAAAGATATGAAGCTAATGTAAATAAGGGAAACTATGCCGAAGCAATAAAGCTCGATCATACAAACAAGGATGACATATATTCAAAGCTTATACAGGATTTCACATCTGACAGCAGACTTGATGCGGATGAGGATAACTTTATCATCAATGAGATAAAAAGTCCGGATTCGATCAAAAAGAGCGATGATAACTATGGCAGATGCATGTATGAAATCGCAAATGCATACTGGCTGTATTACAGTCCGTATGAGGAAGATACAAGCGGCATGAGCGAGGACGAGCAGAAGGCATACAACATGCGCAGAGAGCTTGAACTTGAGAAAAGCAGGATAAGTGCTTCGTATGAATGGTTTGAAAAGGCTCTCAATGGAAAGGATTTGCGGAAGGAAATGCCGGATGCTTATAAACGTGCACAGATCTTCCTGAATATAGGGAAATTCTATAACGATATAGACCGCATGGAAAAGGAAGGTACTGACAGTCAGGAATTCTATGTAAATATGTGGAAAAACATTGAAGACATGTCGGAATATATAGATGAGTCTAACGAGGTAGTAAGTGTTCGTGTATGTCAGACGCTTCTCAGTATGATTTCGAGGTATTCTGCAAAGTTCAGACAGAACGGAGTAGATGCCGGAAGTCAGGAAAAGATACTTGAACATATAAATAAAAAGGTTTATCAGGGCGGCGAGATATCCTACAGCAACGATTATGCACGAAGCATTGCAGAAAGCTTCGATACTGAAGCCGTAAGACTGAAGCTTGAAATGGCTTACGCTGATGAGTAAGGTGGTAAAATGAGTCCGAAAATATGGCATGATATATCATATGTTTTTCTTGCATCAGGAATTATTTTTCTTGTGCTGACTATAATTCTTTCTATAAAATTCCAGCTGTTTTCCATGATAAAATCAGAACTTGGGAACAGAAAGAAAAAGGAAATTTCAGGTGCAGAGGGATATTTTGATTTTGTAGAAAATAAGAATAAATCGGTTAATAATATCGAAGAAATAGCAGAATCTGTCGGAACTTTGCCGAAAAATAAAAAAACAGCTCCGGAGAGAGTTGCATATCAGAGTACGGCAGGTGAACCGCCAGCCACTATGCTGATATCTTCTGCGAGAAGATCTGCTCCACAGGATGACGGAGCAACGGTTGTTACTTCGAGAAAAACAGCAGCCGAGCAGCAGAAAAAAGACGATTTTGAGATACTTGACAGTATTATAGTTATACACGGAAATCCCGATGTTATCTCAGTATGACAAAAGAAAGGAAAAATAGAATGCATTTTATAAAAAGAATAGCATCCTTAGCGGCTTCGATTGTGATGATTTTGTCAATGTCTGTTTCACGTCAGCCTCAGATAATGGCAGTGACAGAACCTCTTGACATTCATCTGACAATTGAAACCAAAGAGATAGATATAGCAGATATCCCTGATGACAGAAGGGTATCGCTTGAAATGTATGTTGAAAATTGTCCGCCGTTTACAGGAATGTGGGCGTATTTTGAAAAAGATCCGAGACTTGAATTTGATCTGGTAAGACCTTTCTCAATTGTAGATGGTGTTCAGAACATTTCTCCACTTAATACCTTGTCTCATGTGGAAATCGAACCGCATATGTTCGGATGTGGAATTCCTGCAATAATTGGCAGACATATTGATCATTCGGGAGCAATAGTAACAGTAAATGTATTTCTTCCGGAAAATGTAAAAAGCGGAGATTTTTACCAGATTAATTTCAGTAAATATATCGGTGAAACACCAATGATGGTGGATTTTGGAAGAACAATAGATGAAAGATATTATGAAACTTCATTCACCCAGCTGAACGGCGGCGGAATTCTTATAACCGGAAGCGCACCTCAGCCTGAGCCTCCTGTACAGCAACAGCCGGTACCGGAACCGCCGGCACCGGAAGAACCGCCGGCAGAAGTTCCTGGTGATAATGGCAACGGAAATACAGATGTGCCTGATGAGCCGGAGGAGTCTGATGCTCCGGAAGAAAACAGTGAAGCTGTAACAACAACAGTTGCTGAAACTACAAAAGCTGCAGCAACTGCGTCAACGACAACTGCATCAACGTCAATTGTTACTACTGCTTCAACTACTGAAACTACGACATCTGCATCGACTTCTTCAAAAACAGTTACCGAAACAAGTATCACTACTTCTTCTGCAACAAAAGAAAGAGAAGGAAATGAAGATACAGAGAATAAAAAAAATAACTGGATACCGATTATTGCTATCACACTTAGTGTGACTGTAATCAGTTCGGCAGCACTTTTGTTAACAAAATCAAGAAGAAAATAATTAATTAAGGGCGGGAATTATCATGAATTTAAAAAAGGAAACATTAAGAAAAACAACAGCATTCATATCAGCTTTGTTATTTATTTCATCTTCAACTGGTATTGGAATGACCGGTGCATCAGCGGCAAATGTTCAGGCGGGAAGAACTTCTACATCACGTTCTGCCGGAAATTCTATTGTATACAACAGCAATACTCCAACTGTTAAAGCACCTGTTCAGACTACTTCAACTACAACAACGACTTCTCAGCCACAGGAAAATACAACAACGACTACAACTGCGGCTTCATCTACTTCTACTTCGACAATAACTACTACAACTACAACAACGACAGCAAAAGAAACTAAGACGCTTGATTTAGGAGCTGATATACCGGATAACGTTAAGGAGAATGTATTTAACATAATACGAGGTTTATGTAATGTAAATGACGTTGAAAGAAATGGTGATATTATTACAATTACATATAATCCTGACGAATTTGATGCAGATACAGCATTAAAATTATTAAATTATCAGCAGTTATTCGGTGAAACTTTATATCATTGTACTTATAATAATGGTAATTTAGATTATCAAATATATTATAAACTTAATAATTATAGTAATGATGTTGTAAAAATAAATTCTTTGAAATGTTACGTTATAAAAGACAATGAAATCGTGGAAATTGATCCTTTGACGGTTAATAATAATAATGTTTATGTAAAAAGTGGTACAACTTTAAACTTGAATAATATTACACTTGCAAACGGCTATAAAATAAAAGAAACTGACCAGAATACATACACAGTTGACGGGAAGATTGAAATAAGCAACAGTGAGATAAAGATTAATAATATTTCTAAAATTCAAATAGAAAAAACCAAAGTAACTGTTAATATAATTTGTGAAAATGCAGATGTACATAAAAAATATACTTGGGATAAGCCTGCTGATAACATCACAATTACTGAAAACTGGCTCGATCTGGCTAATGTACAAATTAAATTAAGTGCTATAGATCAGCAGAACACCAACAATCTTATTATCACTACAGAAATATCTGGTGAAACTGTAACTGCTGTACATAAAAATACTGTATATGACGGTAATCTCAATTATTTTCTGACAAACTATGCTGGTTTAACAGATGAAACTCCATATAAAGACAATGCGACAATTATAATTAATGTTAAGGCTACGCCGAAAGTGATAGATGTTTCAAGAGTATTCACAGCTGACGGAGTTGATAAGAATGTTCCGGATATTCAGATGAATCTCGACAGTTCAAATAGGATCAGTATACCTTATATTGTTGTGCATGAAGATAAGGTGTATTATCTTAAAAAATATCTCACAAATAATAATGGGACAAGAACGTTTAATTATAATAATATCGTTGCAGATATGAATGACGGACAAAATGACAGCTCAGTGTATAAATTATCGGTAAATGAATGGAATAGCAATCTTAATAGTGATGATGTTCCTGTTACTCTTTACTATGATTGCGTTACTGATGTAAACGATACTGTAAGAAATGATCTTCTTAAACTTTTAGAAGATGGAGACGGTATTAAAGCAGTTAATGGTATACTGTATGTAAATGAAAAAATAACTGCTTATGGTGTTCCTGAAATTGATGAGAATGATTTGACAAATGCTTGCTTCAAAGGAAAACAGATTACATTGCTTAACAGTAATATGGAGAGCAGCAGTATGTCTTTTGATCCTTTAACCGGCAATATGACAATACTGAATACTGGCAATAATAAAATTTCAAAAGTTATTCTTATGAATGAGATTGATGAAAGCGGTAATATAAAGCCATTTTCTATGACGCCTTTTGTAATTTACTATGACGGACATGCACCTGTAACTGAGATAAAAAAACCACAGGAAGTGTGGTCGTCTGAGAAGGAGTTTTCATTTGAGTTTACTGTAAATGATAATGAAAGTGATATGAATTGTACAAATCCTTCTCTTGCAGATGATGTACAAAAACTTAAGAATGCAAAGGATCTTGCTTCTATAAGCTATATCAGTGTTGCAGGCTATAGGTTTGAAAAGCCTGAGGGCGGATGGGCATCTTCAGAAATAATTACAGGAATTCTGCCTGAGGGCGAAGAAAGCAAGTACAACGTTACGCTTACACCACAGCTTCAGGAAGACGAAACAATTACTTTCACGGCAGTTCTTTCGCTGAAAGATACTGCGATAAAGGGCGTGAATGAGGAGATAAATGTCTATGCTGTAGACGTTGCTGGAAATTCCGAAGCATCATCGGCAAAGAAAGTCCGTGTTATGATGGATCACGGCGCTCCGATAGCAGAGTCCATAACAGTGGAAGGCATTGACAGTAATGGATGTCTGAAAAAGGACAGTAAACTGACTGTAACTGCTGTTGTCAGCGATAAATATATTATAGATGAGGATTCAAATTATCCGTATTCTGATATTTCGGAAATTGTTTACACATACTATGGCGATGGATTCAGCAAAAAAATCGAGAAAAGCAAATCAGGCAAAAATCTTGATGAGGACGCAGTTTTTGATGTGGAAAATGATACCTGCAAGGGATATGTTTCTGTAGAAATTACGGATGCTGCCGGAAATAAAGCTACATACTATTACTGCGACGGGGAGGTAACAACATATAAAAGCAAAGCTTCATTGATTGTTGTCGATAATACTAAACCGCTTCCGGCTGAGATAACAGCAAAAGCAGCTGAGTATATTGATGATAACAATACTCCGGATGATATCAATGACGACAAGTCATGGTATAAAGATTATCCAAATATGAATTTCAAGGTTATGGATGACGGAGAGATAAGCTCCGGTATTTCCATGCTTAAGTTTACTTTAAATGGTCAGGAGTTTATAATTGACGAAGACAAGCTCACCGGAGAATCAGGATATGCAAGTCTTGATGAGTCAGCTGCAGATTTTGCAGATGAGAATTCGTGTTATCTTGTTTTTGAATCAGCTAACAGCAGTAATACAAAATTCTTTACTTATCTTACCAGTCATAAACATCCTTCTGTAAACATTCTGATTAATGATGCATCTATTGATCTGAGTAAAGACGGTGAACTTCTGGTACAGCTTGTTGCTGTTGACCACGCTGGAAACGAAGGTGATCCGAGAGATTTCAGATGTTATATTGATAATACTAAACCTGAGGTTGATGGCATTTTTGAAAAAACATCTGATGATGTTAAGATGTACAAATATGGTACATTTGCAAATAAGAAAATCACCATAAAAGTTCCGATTTCTGACGGTGTGGATGCCCCATCATCAGGATATCGTAGTGCGGAAATGATATATGTAGGTGAGTACGGCAGTGAGAACAAATATGTCGCAAGCAAAATAGAGAATGGATATGCGTATTTTGAAATTCCGGAGCAGACTGAAGGCGATTTTGTGTATGAAGGCACAATGACAGTAACACTCACTGATAATGTGGGAAATAGCACTGTTAGCGACACTCTCCTCTCTCCCGCTCCATATGAAAGCGGATATCTTGTGGTTGAAAATATTGCACCATCGGTTTCAGATACACCGGTTCTTAAAGGCGAAAATATGTACAGCAAGGATGTCGATGGTGAGTCACAGCTCTGGTTCAGCAGCGATGTCAATCTGGATTATAGCATAACAGACATGGAATCCGGAATATCTCATGTTGTAATAGAAAGAAAGCATGATGACAAATCTGATGAAATTGAAAATTCTGTTTACACCGAATTAACTGATTTGACACGAAATGCTCCGCATACTGTTTCTACGGAGACAGGCGTTGACGGCAAATTTGAATTCCATGTAATTGCAGATGATAATTCAGGAAACCGTACTACAAAGGACTTTACAGTCTATAAAGATACGTCAGTTCCATATGTTCATTCAATAAATTTCAGCAATATCATTAAGAACAACGATTCTGTACTTCTGACAGAGCAAAATCCGGACAAGTACAGCCATTTCCATAATAATGAGTATACTGCAACTATAACCGTAAAGGACGATCTTGGTGCAAGTGCCGGAATTGATACTATCTGCTGCGAGCTTTACAATACTGACGGAACGCTGTTCAGAGCATATACATTTGACAATACTCAGTTCTATTTTACCGGCGAAGAAGATACATATGCTGTTGAATTCGTCATTCCGGAAGGATTCAAGGGTGACATCAAGGCATGGACTACTGATAAGGTAAACCACAAATCTGCTGTAGTTTCTCCTAACGGCTTCGTATCAGAAGGAAACGGCACACATGATAATGCGGCATACGATCATATCGGTATATCACTTCCTTCAACCGACAGACGTGATACAGTCAGCAGACGTCTTTACAACAGCGATGTTACCGCTTCAATAACAGTAACTGATATGCATTCAGGTATCAGTGTAGTAAGATGGAGAACATCCGATAACGAGAACTGGAGCGAAATACAGATAGATGCCGACGGAAATATCACAGGTGCTTCTGATGGCTGGACTATTGAGAAAAGTGACAGAAATATCGTTCAGACCCTTACAAGAAATATCACTGTTACAACAGATGCTAACGATGACTTCATCGAAGTAATCATGATTGATAACTCAAATAACAGTTCGGAATCTGTAGAAAGATTCAGTATTGACAAGCAGAAACCTGTTATAAATGTCACCGGAATTGAAAAATCAAATGAAGTGAAGTATTATAATTCTCACAAAACGCTCAATGTTTCGATTGCCGAGAGAAATTTCAATGCGCCTGTTGTAAACAATGCAGTTGATACAGGATTTACCGCTGACAGTACTTCTAACATCAATACAGATCAGTACAGACATACAAAAAATCTTGAATTCAATTCTGACGGCAGATATTCGATCAGTATCACTGATACAGACCTTGCGGGAAATATTTCCGACGAATACACATCCGGTACTTTTGTAATTGATACTATTGCACCTAAGGCTTCTGTTAAGGTGGTAAAGGAAGATGGTTCTGTTGTTGCAAACGCTGAGAATACATATATTGACTCTGCGGTACAGGCTGTTATTGATATAACTGAGGTGAACTTCGATCCTAATAGTATAAATATATCTGTAAACGGAAAGGCCTACGTTCCTGCAAACTGGAGCGGAACAGAAGCTCATTCTGTTACTATTCCGATGAGTTATTTCAGCAATGACGGTTCATATACGATATCAGTTTCAGGTAAGGATCTTGCCGGAAACGCTGTAAATCCCGTCAAAGTTTCATTTACAATTGACCAGAAATCTCCCGCTATAGAAATCTCAGGCGTGCTTTCTGCAAACAAGGATGAGGTTGCTCCTGTAATTGAAATGTCTGACCAGAATTATAAGTCAGGAAGTGTAAAGCTCTACAAGAATGACACGGAATTGAAGATAATTGAGGAAAATGACGGTCAGAATTTAAAATATGTCGTTGACGAAAGCGGAAAGTACATTACTGCAAGCTGGAATGTTGAAAATGATAAGAACGGTATAAACAGAAAGCTTGAATTCGATAATTTCGCTGAAGAAGAAGCATTCGATGGTTCTTACAGAATCGAAACCCAAACCTCTGATATGGCAGATAATGCCAATAATGAGTCTCTGGAATTTTCTGTAAACAGATTCGGTTCTGTATTTACAATTAATAACGCAGACGAGATAAATAACAAGTATCTCAATGAAGCTCCGTCACTTGTTATCACTGAAAGAAACGTTGATATGCACGATTCTGATTCTGAGCTTATCATTATTGTTGATAAGGGATCGAATACGGTAAAACTTACAGAAGATCAGTATACTGTTTCTGAGCCTGTACAGCTGGAGGATAAATCGGGTTACGAATACACCTACACTATTCATCCGGAAGTTTTTGATCAGGATCTTGATTACAGCGTATCTATCCAGTCCATAGACAAGGCTGGAAATAAAAACGTAAGTACGATGAGAGGCGCTGAAATTAATTTCAGTCTTGATACTCATAAACCGGAATTCAAGTGTGATGATCTCGTTGACAAGGCAGAATTCAGACAGTCTGAACGTGAATTCAGAATAAATGTAAATGAGAAGATAAAGCGTATAACAGTAAAAACAAGCGACGGCAAGATACTGCTGGATGAAGAATCTGATAACGGCGAAAACAGCTATGTATTCGTTATGCCGGCTTCTAACTCATCACGCAATGTCATTGTTGAACTGACCGATCTTGCGGGAAATAAAACCGTAAAAACCTACAAGAATCTGCTTATTACAGAAAACGTTGCACTCTATATGCTGCACAAGACATGGTTCAAGGCAGTCGGAGCATCTGTTATTGCACTTCTTGGTGCGTTAGGCAGTTTCATCTTCATAAGAAAAAGAAAAAAGAACAGATAATAAGGTGAAAATATGATGAATATCAGTAATCTTACAGATAATGAAAATATAACAGCTGAGGATATCGGCAGACTCATTATATATAATGATATATACACTTATTCGATACAGACCGGAAAGGGTGAATTTGAAAATTATCAGCTCCTTACACAGGAGGAGCTTGATACCCTTATGGAGGGAATCGAGACATACGAGGATGCGGATATACTCGAATGCTATATACAGCTGCGTTATTTTATAAAGAACGCACAGGCAATGTCTTTTGCATACAATCAGCAGGCGCAGAACGGCTTCTGCCGCTTGCTGATGTATATGACGCAGGCACAGCAGGTAGAGCATGCAAGACGTATGATCGAGCTTCTGCCTATGATAATGACATCTTCACAGTTCAGCGAGATGCGCAATCCCGGCGAACTTGCCCGACTGAGAGGTGTTGCTATTGTTGCGGATAATTTCCCGTGCCGTCCGAAATGTCTTGACGCCCATGATCATTTTATCGAACCGGAAATAGATTGTTTTCAGGAAATGATGAGTCTTGAGCATTCTGAGACAATGGAGGAAAAAATAGAATATTTCCGTAATGAGCTCATGTTCTGCGGACTTAAATGGCAGAATGCATACAACAAGCTTTTTGAGCTTATTGCCGAAAGAATAGATATTCCGGAATTCACAGTATTCTGTACTGATACTGAAGATCTTTACAGACAGATAGGAGAATTCAATCAGCAAAGGCAGGATATGGAAAACGAAATATCAGGCGAGGGTGAAGAATACGAAAACAGAAAGAGAATCCTTGCCCGTATATTCAGACCGATAGATCTTGATGAAATAAAGATCACGGAAAAAGCAGTTGATGAGGTAAGAAAAAGAATGGATGATATCCGTGTTTTCAGAAACGATCTCACAGAACTGGCAAGAATTCTTATATCTACAGGAGGAAGCAATGAGGTATGAAAAAGGTATTGACGGCGAGCCGAGTTCTGTAGGAGAGGTGCTTGAAACAAAGCTACAGGTAAGTTCCTTCAGAATAATGAAGCAGTCGTCTGCCATGAATAAGCTTTCTACGCTGAAAATAACAAAGAAAACAGTATCTGAGAACAGTGATGAAGAAGTATGTGTAGAAAAGGATAATCTGAAAATATCCTTTGAAAGTTTGTCTGAACTCGGAACAGGTCTGAAAACAACTACCCACCGGCTGGCTGATGCCCTGATGATAAAATTTACGGAGTCCGGTTCAAAGGAACAAACTGTTTCACTTTCACTGGATGAATATATGAAGCTCTGCGATCTTAAAAATTCTGCTGAGATGCGCAGACAGGTAAATGCAGACCTTAAAACTCTGCTGAATATGCGTATAAGCTTCCAGAAATCATCCAACAGAGAGCAAAGCATGAGTGATATTGTACTTTGCAAAAGTGTCAAAGTAAAAAGCAATATAATCTTCTTTACATTCAGTGATGAATTTTTCGTCATCATGAAAACAATGCCGGTAATGCATTATCCGGAAAAGCTGTTTAAGATAAATCTGAAAAAAAATCCGAACAGCTATTATTTCCTGAAAAAAATTGCCGAGCATAAAAAGATGAATTATTTCAAGAAGAATGCCGATACGCTTAGCGTGAAAACTCTGCTGGGATGTACGCCGGAACTTCCTTCCTATGATGATGTGGTCAATAAGGACAGGGCTGTCGGACGGCGTATAATCGAGCCTTTTGAAAGGGATATGAACGAGCTTTCAGATCTGCTCAGATGGGAATATTGTCATGCTAACGGAACAAAGCTTTCGGATGATGAACTCGTTAATTTCAATTATTATGTTTTCAGCGGACTGCTTGTCAAGATAAGGTGGAAAGAATATCCGCAGCTTCACCGAAAGAAAAACAAAGCGCTAAAAAGCAAGTGATCTGCCGGAATCTGCTGACGATGCCGGCAGATTTTCGTTGTAAAGGAGGAGTTATGAATAAGATAATAGTACAGGTATATCTGCCGTCCAACGGCAAGAATTATGATGTGAGAATACCTGAGGATATGTATGTTCATGATGCAGTAGATGTTCTTGGGGATCTGTTTGCTGAAGCCGCCAAAGGCTTCTACTGCAAAAGTGATGTCAATATTCTTTGTTTCAGAGATAAGGGAGAGAGTCTGCCGCAGGACAAGACTCTGAAGGAACTGAATATCTGCAACCGTACAAAGCTTATGTTTATATAAGTGCAAAAATCAACACAGAACAGGAGTGATAGAATGCTTCTTATTACTTTCATGCAGAATGAATTTATCAATACAACAGTTCTTCCTGATAAGAAAAAAGGCCGATACAAGCTTAATCACAGTATAGAAGGACTTACAGAGGACATTAATATTGATGGTATTGATAATAAATGGGTGATTTCCTCCGGAACGGAATTCAGCATTTGCCGTTATACAGATGATGATAGTCTTAAAACTGTAGCCAGAACAGAACTTCACAGTGAAGATGTGCTTAATATTAATATAAAAGGAATGAACTGCGTACTGATCGTTGAAACTATCAAGGACGAGAAAAATCGTTTTACCAAGATATGTTTCACTGATCCAAACAGCAGACATTTCAGCATCGGTAAGAAAAAGGACAATGATATTGTGCTTGATGACAGCTATATATCGGCACATCATGCGGCTATCAGCTGGGATGGAGAGATGTGGAAAGTTGCTGATCGTGGCAGCCGTAACGGTACTTATGTCAATAACAAAAAAATTGAAGGCGAATGTGAGCTTAATATCGGTGATGTTGTTTTTATTGTTGGATATAAATTTATAATATGCTCGGATTATATCGCTGCAAATATTGATTTTGAAAAGAATGTCAGGGGCAGAGGACTGAAAAAGGTTGTTTTTCCAAAGTTTGTCCGTCCGGCAAAGAAAAGTGAGAATGATGATGATTATTTCTACAGAACAATTGACCTGAGGGAAAAGGTTCCTGAACTGCCTGAACTGACGCTTCTGCCACCGGAACGACAGATACAGAAGGAGCAGGAATCTGTACTTCTGTCAATGGGACCGGCTTTTACAATGAGTACCGCTACTGTACTTGTTGCCGGATATTCGGCACTTGCGGCATATTATCGTGGAACAAGCATGTCGTATGTTGTGCCGTCGTTCATCATGGCTGGAAGTATGGTCCTTTCTTCGCTGCTGTGGCCTAATCTTATCCGAAAGCACCGTAAGAAGGAACAGAAACGTAATGAAAAGAATCGTATAAACGAATATCAGGATTATATCATGAATCTCAGAGCTTCTGTCAATGTCATGCTGGACAATGAAAAAGAATACCTCTGCAAGAAATATCTTACAGCTGATGAGTGTATGTCAAGGGTAATCAGCCGTGACCGCTATT
Organism: Ruminococcus sp.; assembly: GCA_017513795.1. Lineage (GTDB taxonomy): Bacteria > Bacillota > Clostridia > Oscillospirales > Ruminococcaceae > Ruminococcus. The sequence continues at coordinate 3,327 of JAFXEJ010000114.1, read as the reverse complement.
TATGGAGCAAGAGTATCAACGATGAGGACTTTCTTTCTGCTGCACTCGGTACGGGAAAACGTAAGTCTGAAATAAAGATAAAGTTCACTGAGAACTCGGATCAGTTTTTTAAGGACGATCTGCGCTATGATATGATGCAGTTTGCTCATGACGAAAGAATACTTGATGATGTTCCGATATCCATTTCGCTCAATAACGGCTGTATATGCGGTATCAGCGGCAGCAGTGATGATTCGGCAGAGCTGATAAAGGAAATAGTTGTTCAGCTGACAGCACTTTATTCTTATGATGAACTGAAACTTGCATTCATATTTGGTGAGGACGAGGCGGAAAAGTGGGAGTACGCAAAGTGGCTGCCGCATACATGGAACAGCGACAGTTCTTTCCGATATATTGCATCATCTCCGGACGATCTGAAGGAACTCACTACAGAGCTTGAAAAAGAAATTGATAATCGTATGACGCACAAGGAGGATGATTTCCCGAAACTGCTGATTATCGTTTCAAATAAGAAGTATATGGACAGCATGGATATAATGTCAGTTATTATTAAAAACAGGGAAAGGCTGAATATAAGTCTGCTCACTGCTTTCGGAATGTACAACTATAATAATTCTGATATCATTATAGACCTTTCCGGTGAAGAATCAATGGTGTATGACAGAAAGAACAGCGAGGTCAACGGCTTTACATCATATAAAATTGCAGACAGCAAGGATTCGCCTCTGCTTAATTTCGACCGCTATCTTGATATGATATCAAATATCAAGCTGGATATACTCAATGAGAAGTATCAGCTTCCGAAAATGCTTACTTTTCTTGATATGTTCCGTGTATCAAAGGTAGAGCATCTCAACAGCCTTACAAGGTGGGCTGAGAACAATCCTATCAAATCGCTGAAAACGGAGATAGGTGTTGCTCCGTCAGGAGATACCTTCTTTATTGATATGCATGAAAAATATCATGGTCCTCACGGACTGATCGCCGGTACTACAGGTTCAGGTAAGAGTGAATCAATTATCACTGTAATACTTTCTCTTGCTGTAAATTACAGTCCGGAGGAAGTTGCATTCGTTATCGTCGATTACAAGGGCGGAGGACTTGCCGATGCTTTCAATGATGTCAAAGAGGAAGTAATTGACGGCAAAACTGTTGAAGTAAGCTATAAGCTTCCGCACGTTGTCGGAACTGTAACAAATCTGGATGGTTCAACGATAGAAAGAGCGTGTATCTCAATCGAAACTGAAATCAAGCGTCGTCAGATTCTTTTCAAGAAGGCAAGAAAGATCTCGAATGACGGTACTATGGATATATATAAGTATCAGCAGCTCAGACGAGAGGGTGCAGATCTTGAAACATTGCCGCATTTATTTATTGTCTGTGATGAGTTCGCTGAACTCAAGGCAGACAGAAACGACTTTATGGAGCTTCTTGTCAGCACTGCCCGTATCGGACGAAGCCTTGGTGTACATCTTATTCTTGCAACGCAGAAGCCTGATTCGGTTGTAAGTCCTCAGATCTGGAGTAACTCAAGATTCAAGATATGTCTGAAGGTTCAGGGAAAGGAAGACAGTAAGGCTGTTATCCAGTGTCCTGATGCGGCAGAGATATCAACAACAGGACGATTCTTCTTCCAGGTAGGCTATAACGAAGTATTCAGTATGGGACAGTCTGCATGGTGCGGAGCTGACTATGTAGAAGCTGAGGATTTCGTAAAGAGCGATGTTGAATCTGCCGAGATAATCGGCAATACCGGAAATGTTATATACGAAAAGAGCAGAAAGCCTGAGATCAGGAAGAATAACAGCAAACGTGCCGTATCGCAGCTTATTGCGGTAAGAAATTATCTTATAGATATTGCAAAGGATATGGATGTAAGACCTCTCTGGCTTAATCCTATACCCGCTAAGCTGTCTGTGAGAGAACTTTACAGCGAGCTTGGAGAAAGAAAGTACAGGGACGGCTATGTGCCGCTTGAGCCTGTTATAGGTAAGCGTGACGACCTCTATAATCGTATACAGGAGATCATGACAGTACCATTCTCTGAGAAGGGAAATCTTATCGTATATGGTGCAGCCGGAAGCGGTTTGGATATGTTCTTCATCACGCTTATGTATTCTCTGATTTACGCCTATAGTGCGAGTCAGGTGAATATATATGCTCTTGATTTTGACGCCGGATTCCTCAAGGTATTCGATAAAGCACCTCAGGTAGGCGATGTTGTCATTGCAGATGAGGAGGAAGATGTAAGAAATATAATCAGCTCGATAAGTGAAGAAATAAATCGAAGAAGCAGACTTTTCTCGGAATACAGAGGAGAATATGAGGAGTACTGCAAGCATTCAGGAAATACACTGCCTAACATCGTACTTATTATAAATAACTATACTGTATTTACAGAAAAATTCGATGAGAATATTGCTTCACTTCTCATCACAATTGCACGAGAAGGCGTAAAGAGAGGCGTCTACGTTGTTATAGGAACTGCCTCTATCAATACAAATTTCCGTATGAGACAGTACATACAGCAGACATATATGCTGAAAATGAATGACGCAAACGATTATATAGGAGTTCTTGGAAGAACCGGAGGCATAACGCCATCCGATTGTGCCGGAAGCGGTATTGTCAAGGAGGACGATATAACGTATAAGTTCCAGACGGCAGATATTTTTGATATTGTGCCTGCTGGTGAAGATGATTCTGATGAAATAGTAAACGATTCTGCAAAGGAAATTCGTGAACTCTGTGCTGCAATCAATGAGAAATCACCGCAGATTCGTGCAAAATCTTTCAGACACACTGAAATAAGTTCTGAGGAAATTCTTTCAGACGATGTGACATGTACAAAGATTCCGCTTGGTACCCGTGATGATGAAGTGATGTATTACGATCTCAGTGATAAGTATATAACATTTGTTTCTTCCGCTGTGGAAAAGCATCTGACCAATTTTGCTGCGTATCTGGCTAAGGCACTTTCTGCCGACAAGAGTGTTTCTGTAGCAGTTCTTGATACTTCAGGAAAGCTGAAAGACGAAGACGCCGGATATAAATGTTATTCTACTGTCAGTGAGTTTGACGAATGGAACAAGCTTTATAAGAATGATGCGGAAGAACGCTGCGGCAAGCTCATAAAAAATGATAAGGGCGAAATAGTTATGAGCGAAGATGCCAAGCATGTCTATGTTATAATTAATTCATTCCAGAAAGCTTCAAAGATCGAAGATCTAAATGTTACCTTCAATAACCTCAAGCTTATTATAAATGAACTTCCGGAGATACATTACCATTATATAATACTTGACACTCCGGAAAATATGAATGCCG
>JAFXEJ010000113.1 GCA_017513795.1 Ruminococcus sp. | reverse complement strand
GATGTCGAAATCATAACGCATTACAACATTAACGAAATCCTTTACGTCATTGATTGCCTGAAGAAAAACTGTTGTCTTTGTCATACTATTACCTCCTGTAATAAAGGTGTGTTTGTGGATGTTTTTTCTTGTTTATTTCTTTTTTTGCGGATTGGCCCTTCCGCACTTATATATTAGCACTAAAAAACCCCTTTGTCAAGCCGTTTTTGCAAATTTGTCAATTTAGTATAATTGAATCTTCCCTGACACTGGCTTTTTTATTCATTGCGGACAGTTATTTAGACTGCATAAAATCCACATGCTTATTTTGTGCACTTTCGACATGTCAAAACAAAGTAAAATTAGTGATAATAAGGTGAAATATGTATAAAGTATTTTTTATTACATTTGGCTGCAAGGTCAATCAATATGAAACTGAATGCATGAAAGCTGATCTCCTGTCAAAAGGTTTCGAATCAGCAGAGTCGGCTGACGAGGCTGACGTCATTCTCCTCAATTCATGCACCGTAACCTCCTCCGGAGACAGCAAGTCGCTCTATGCTCTGCGAAAGCTTCGCAAAGACAGACCGGACGCTCTTATCGTCCTGACAGGATGCCTCCCACAGGCTTCTCCGGAAATCGCTGACAACATACCCGAAGCTGATATTATTGCTGGTACAAAAAACAGAAGCCTTCTCTCCGGAATGATCCTTGAATTTCTTGAACACAGAAAGCGTATCGTCGAAATCGCCCGATATGGAGCCTCTGACAGCTTTGAGGATCTCGTTCATGGCGATTTCACCGGCAAGACAAGAGCATTCGTCAAAATTCAGGACGGATGCAATCAGTTCTGCTCATACTGCATAATCCCGTTCGCACGTGGAAGATGCCGTTCCAAGCCTCTTGAAGTTCTCCGTGACGAGCTGAAAATGCTTGCTGACGCCGGCCACAGGGAAATCGTTCTCGTCGGCATAAATCTTGCATTCTACGGCATGGAATACGGTCTCCGTCTTGCCGACGCTGTCGAGGAATGCTGCCGTATCTCCGGAATTGAACGTGTTCGTCTTGGTTCGCTTGAACCCGAAGTTATTTCCGATGACGACCTGCTCAGACTGTCACGATGTCCTCAGTTCTGTCCGCAGTTTCATCTGTCGCTTCAGAGCGGCAGCGATTCTGTCCTCAGACGAATGAACAGACGTTACACAACCGCTGAATATTACGACCTCGTCTGCCGTATCCGTAAGATATTCCCTGATGCTTCTTTCACAACTGATATCATGACAGGATTTCCGGAAGAAACAGAAGAAGAATTCGTGCAGTCAATGGAATTTGCTGAAAAAGTCGGATTTGCAAAAATCCATGTATTCCAGTATTCTCCCAGAAAGGGAACCGTCGCTGAAAAAATGCCGCAGCTTTCAAAGAAAATCAAGGCAGAAAGAGCTGACCGTCTGAAGGCTCTCGGAAGTCAGCTTCAGGAAAAATATCTTCGGAATCTTGTCGGAAAAACTGTTCCTGTACTCTTTGAACGTGAAAACAGTACAGAATTCCACCACGGATATGCACCGGATTATACATTAATAAAAATTTCTCGAAAAAATTCAAAAAAAAGTTTGCGTAATTTCATTTTTTATGTTACAATAGAAGAGGCACACAATGACTATTGCTATGGCACCATTTGTGAGCCGTAAAATCAAAAGTATTTCGAGGATTTTCAGTTTCTTCGCCGGCGAGGATCATCATTGATTCAGCCTTTGTAAACTGCTGACCTCGGAAAGGAGATTTAATTATGTCCGTATACAGAATTTATGTTGAAAAGAAACCGGAATTTGCTGTTGAAGCTCGTTCCGTAATGAACGACGTGAGCACTGCTCTCCGTCTGAATCTGACTAATGTCAGAATCCTTAACAGATATGATGCTGACAAGCTCAGCGAGGAGGATTTCAACGCTGCTGTTGATACTGTTTTCTCTGAGCCTGCCGTTGACATTGTTTATGACGAGATGCCCGCAATCAGCGAAAACGACAGGGTTTTTGCCGTTGAGTATCTTCCCGGCCAGTTCGATCAGAGAGCTGACAGCTGCGAACAGTGTATCCAGATTCTCCGTCAGGGCGAAAGATGCCGTGTGAGAAATGCCCGTGTATACATCGTTTCCGGCCACCTCACAGACGATGAATTCAACAAGCTCAAGGCTTATATAATCAACCCCGTTGAAAGCCGTGAGGCTTCTCTCGAAAAGCCCAAGACCCTCGATACAAACTATGATATCCCTGAGACTGTAGAAGAACTTGAAGGCTTTATCAATCTCAACGCTTTCGGACTTCACGCATTTGTGGACAAGTTCGGTCTTGCTATGGACTATGATGATATCAAGTTCTGTCAGGATTATTTCCGCAATGAAGAAAAGCGTAACCCCACTATCACTGAAATCAGAATGATCGACACATACTGGTCCGATCACTGCCGTCACACTACATTCCTCACAAACGTTGAAAATGTTGATATAAAGACACCCTATATCAAGGATACATACGATATGTACCTTAATGTCCGTGAGGAACTTGGCAGATCTGACCGCCCTGTAACTCTTATGGACATCGGTACTCTCGCTGCAAAGAAGCTCAAGAATGACGGTCTTCTCCCTGATCTCGATGAGAGTGAAGAAATCAATGCATGCTCTGTAAAGATCAAGGTCGATATCGACGGAGAACTTGAAGACTGGATCCTCATGTTCAAGAACGAAACTCACAACCACCCCACTGAGATCGAGCCTTTCGGCGGTGCTGCAACCTGTCTCGGCGGTGCTATCCGTGATCCGCTTTCAGGACGTTCCTATGTATATCAGGCAATGCGTGTAACCGGTGCTGCTAATCCTCTCGTTCCCGTTGAGGATACTATTTCCGGAAAGCTTCCGCAGAGAAAGATCACTGTCGGCGCTGCTAACGGATACAGCTCTTACGGTAACCAGATCGGTCTTGCTACCGGCCACGTTGCTGAAGTATATCATCCCGGATATGTTGCAAAAAGAATGGAAATCGGTGCTGTTTTAGGTGCTGCTCCTGCTGAAAATATCAGACGTGAAAGACCTACTCCCGGAGATATCGTTATTCTCCTCGGCGGAAAAACAGGCCGTGACGGCTGCGGCGGTGCTACAGGCTCCTCCAAGTCACACACTCTTGAATCTCTCGAACACTGCGGCGCAGAGGTTCAGAAGGGTAATCCCCCTGAGGAAAGAAAACTCCAGAGACTTTTCCGCAATCCTGACGTAACAAAGATGATAAAGCGCTGCAATGACTTCGGTGCCGGCGGTGTTTCTGTTGCTATCGGTGAGCTTACTGACGGTCTTGTAATCAATCTCAACGCTGTCCCCAAGAAGTACGAAGGTCTTGACGGAACTGAAATCGCTATTTCCGAATCACAGGAAAGAATGGCTGTTGTTATCGCTCCTGAAGATATGGAAAAATTCATGGAAGAAGCTGCAAAGGAAAATCTTGAAGCTACTCTCGTTGCTGACGTTGTTGAAGAACCCCGTCTCAAGATGATCTGGAACGGCAATACTATCGTTGATCTTTCCCGTGAATTCCTTAACTCAAACGGTGCTCCCAAGTATACAGATATCGAAATCGAGACTCCCGCAGAAGCAAAGGCTGAGGAAATCACAGACAGCGCTGATTCATGGACAGAGCTTATGTCTAACCTCAATGTATGCTCACAGAAGGG
>JAFXEJ010000112.1 GCA_017513795.1 Ruminococcus sp. | reverse complement strand
GATTTGAATTGCAAACCCAATATTGTGACAATAACTTGTCTTAATTAATTGTATCATGTTAATAAAATATATACAACCTAATATATGCAGAAGTGGTGGACTTTTAGATTGAATATTATTCAGCACACAATTTCATAAAGCATTTTTAAGATATACTTGATGGCAGATTATATTATGTGATATAGTACATGGACAGGCGAAAATGAGGGGGAATATAGAAGATATTTCAGTACCGGACAAATCAATCGAAGGCGACATAAATGCAGACGGTGAATTCAACGTTTCAGATGCAGTAATTCTACAGAAGTGGCTGCTGAATGTTTCGGATTATGCACCTGACGACTGAAATGCGGGAAACCTTTTTGACGATGACAGACTTGATATATTTGATCTTGTAATTATGAAGCAAAAACTTGTTAATTTTAAGACGGCAAAGTAAAAAACACACCTGTTGTTATCCATGCCTTAACGGCTGGGATTACAACAGGTGTTATTGTTATTCCTTAGTTCGCTCATTAGGATATTCATTTCTGAAATCATCACGGTGCGGACGAGGTTCAGGAGTTGAGTTGTCAGGAAATTTATTTTCATACGGCGGTTTTTGATTTTCCGGCGAAGGTTCTGGTCTGACAGGACGCTCGTGTTCAATAATATTCTCAGGAGGAGTCTGTACAGGCGGAACTATTTCCTCAATTTCAGGGATGTTTTCCGGTAACGGTGGAGTTTGTTGAGGGGAATTGTTTTCGGGTTTTTGTATGTTTTCATGAGGAATAACCGGAATATTTTCTATGATTTCATTTTTATCTATAACTGGTTCGGATGGAACCGGAATAATTTCCGGATTCTTGTTTACATCCGGAGCAGGTGCAGACGGAACCGGAAGTTTTTCTGTTTTTTCGTTTTCTATTTTTTCATCTTCTTTTTTCATGTCTGCCGGTTCATGAACAACAGGACGTTTCTGAGGAGGTTCTGGCGGTTTGTCAACAACACTGACATTTACTTTTTGCGCAGAAATTTCATGTTCAATTTCATTTTTGTATGATTCGGATTCTTTTTTGCTGTCAGCGGAAATGTATAATTCTACAGTATCATCATTAGTGATATATCCCTGTTCCTTCATGACATCAAGAATATCATTAACAGCACCGACCATATTTTTATTCTTTGTATCGTAATGTTCAAGGACATCCTTGCCGTCAGCGGTTTGGCTTTTCATACGGATAACCTTGCCTTTGCTGTTAAGTTCAAGCTGTATATTGAAATCCGAGCCAATCGTAAGTACTGAATGTGTTTTAAGATTTTTGCTGTAGTAGTTAAGTCCAACTGCGGAAATCAGAGTTATACAAGCGGCTGCAGCAGCGATTTTCACGAATACAGACCGGCTGATTGCAGAACGTTTAACATCATCATCGAGAATAATCGGAGAAGTAACAATTTGTCCGACTGAATAATGCATATTTGCAGCACGGACAAAGCAAGAATCCTCACCCATGAGAACGGCATAGCCTTCATGGCATTCCATGACAGTGTATTTCATGTATTCATCCCTCCTGATTTATTATCTGAAAGTACCTGCATAATATGTCCACGAAGAATTTCGTAACCATTTGTGCAGATAAGAAGTATGCCGGCAAGATAATTTCTGTGGCGTTCCAGAGCTTTTCTGTCTACAGAAGCACCTTTTGCAAGCTTGGCAAGCGGAACTCTTTTTGAAGCAAGAAACTCATCAAGCAGTTCCGGATTGTTTCTTGCATATCGTATAGCAGCACTGCACGAAGCGATAGAACGATTTTGTTTGGGAGAACTTTCAGCGATATCGCTCATTGATAGTCCGAAATCTTCCATTTGTGAGGAAAGCTCTTGTATTTCATGGTGCGTAGCTTCACGCAGTTCAATTTCCTCGTAATCATTGTGGTCGTCGCTTATGGTGTCGATCAACTCAGTATGGTCATCATCTGACGCATCAAGTGAAATATTACCGGTGTTTCGTTTTTCTCTGCGATAGTGGTCGATAAGGCGGTTTCTTATCTGTAAAGATGCAAGTTTAAGAAATGAGCCTTTTAATCTGGAGTAATTTCTTATTGCTTCATAAAAGGCGAACATTGCTATGCTAAGTTCATCGTCAGTCTGTTCTGGGGATCTTTTAAGAAATTTGGCAGTTTCAGACTTTATGAAAGGCATATAGTCAGCAATCAAGGCATCAGCTTCCTTGTTGTCATTTTTGGCAAGCTGAACACGCGCTGCTATCTGCTGTGCTTCGGAGCTCATGAAATTCACCTCCATAATAATTATAAATAGAATACGAATGTGTTTTTGTGAAATTGGGGTAATTTTCAGATAATTTTCAGGAAAAGAATATTTTTCTCTAAAGAGAATAAAAATAAAAAGAATAGTTTATTTATATTGCTTTTTGTTACAAACTTACAGAAATACCCCGTTTTGATGGAATAAAAAACGTAAGCTATAGACATGGACAAAGTCCGGTGCTCCAGAAGGAGCGATTAAGAATTATCCGTGAGAATGAAATGATTTTACAGTAAATCATCTGCACGGGTAAAAATAATGAAAAGGAGTAATGAATTATGAACACAAGAAAAAAAATCACATCCATGCTCGCAGCTTTAGCTGTACTTTCAGGCGCAACAAGCGCAGTAGCTCTTGCAGCAAATGGTCCGGAAAAGGAAAATGCAGATGCTAAACCTGGTATCGTAGTTGAAACTGAAACAGATGCAGAAGATACTCCTGTAGTTGAAGAAGATTCAGAAGAAACACCTGATGAGGATGTAACTGATGAAGATAAGACAGAAGAAGATTCTGAGGAAACTACAGAAGATACAGAGGAAGAAGATACTGAAAAGCCTGTAAAGCCCGAGAAGCCTGTTAAACCCGAAAAGCCGGAGAAGCCAGAAGCACCTGAGGCTCCTGAACTTCCCGAAGCACCCGAAGCACCCGAAGCACCTGAAGCACCTGAGCTTCCGGAAGCTCCCGAGATACCCGAACTGCCCGTAGCACCCGAGGCTCCCGAAACACCTGAAGTTCCTGAAACTCCTGAGGCTCCTGAGGATATTGTAAAGCCTGAGAAACCCTGCAAGCCTGGCATTCATCACAAGCATGAAAAGCCGGAGAACGTTGAGAAGCCTGTAAAGCCTGAGGCACCCGAAGGTATTGTTAAGCCGGAAGCACCTGAGGCTCCTGTAAAGCCCGAGAAACCTGTAAAGCCTGAGATTTCTGAGAAGCCGGAAGCTATTGTAAAACCTGAGCGTCCCGGAAAGCACGAGAAGCCTGTAAAGCCTGAGCTTCCCACAGAGTCAGAGGACGAAACAGAAGATTCAACAGAAACAGAGACAGAAGAATCTACAGAAGCTGCTGAATAAGCATTTCTGATAGAAATTGCGCTCAGCCCTCTCCTAATATTTAAAATAGATAACGCATTGAACGGTCGGCAGAATTTCTGCTGGCCGTTTTGTGTTCAGCGTTCATAATTTCTTGTTTATATTATAACACATAGTTGAGAACCTGTAAAGTCTTTTTAAAGTGTTCATTTTTTTGATTCTATGGGACAAAAATTATATTTTATGGTGCAAAAAGTAATATGCATCTCCCTTTTGATGATGTATAATAGAGACAGAAATTAATCAGCAGCACAGTGAGTGTGCTGCAAAATATCAGGAGGGATTTGAAATGAAAAAAATTTTATCAGCATTATTGTCCTCAGCAATTGTAATGAGTAATTTGTCAGTTCTGCCATTCAGTACAGATGCAGCAGAAAAAAGTCAGTACGAATTTGAAAAAGGAACGATTGTAAATTCCGGTGAAAATGGTGCGGAAATCACAGCAGTAAACGGAGCAAGTGCAGGCAAAGCAGTTGACCTCAAGGATGGAGGGAATACTGTTTCACTGACGGTAAATGCAGAAAATTCCGGTGTGCACAGACTCAGTATTCGCTATAATCAGCCTTATGATGAGGGGGGAAAGTATCAGATTATTATCGTGAACGGTAAAAGTGCGGGAGAAATATTCTGCGAATACACCGGAGATGATTTCGGAGTAGTGAGCGTAAATGCCGATCTGAAAAAAGGCAGTAACGAAATAGCAGTTGAAGCTTCATGGGGCTGGACAAATCTTGACTGTCTGCTTGTTGAGGAAGGAACTTTCTCAAATTACACAGGTACAGCGAAGCTTTCTAATCCTAATTCTACGGCAAAAACTCAGGCATTGTACAATTATCTCTGTGATACATACGGAAAGAATGTTATTTCAGGTCAGCAGGAGTCCACATGGATGGGCAGTGAGAACTACGAGTTTGATATAATCAAGAATGCCAGCGGAAAATATCCGGCAATTCGTGGACTTGACTACATGGGCGATGATTTTTCAGGCTGTAACCGACGTGCAATTGACTGGTACAAAAGAGGCGGTATCGTGACTATATGCTGGCACTGTGGAAGTGATTTCAGAGGCAGTCATACAGAATCCCTTGATTCTGATCTTAACTGGAGCAGTGCACTTACTCCCGGAACAAACGAGTATAACGCTCTTATTGCCGGTATGGACAAGGGAGCGAAGGCTCTGCTTGAACTGAAAGAAGCTGGAATTCCGGTTATATGGAGACCTTTCCACGAATTCGACGGAAAATGGTTCTGGTGGGGAAAAGGCGGAGCTGAAAACTTTAAGAAGCTCTGGCGCATAATGTATGATCGTTACACAAATCACTGGGGACTTGACAATCTTATCTGGAATCTTGGTTACTGCGGAGATGTAAACAGCGGCTGGTATCCCGGTGATGAATACGTTGATATCATCGGTGCTGATACTTATGTAAATCATACTGAATCGCTTGTGAATATGTATAACAAGACGGCTCAGGTAGCGAACAAACCGGTATGCCTTCATGAAAACGGACCTATTCCCGATCCGGAAAAAATGAAGTCTGACGGAGCAAAGTGGCTGTGGTTCATGACATGGCATACTTCCTTCATCGACAGCAATCAGTTCAATACAGCTTCATATATAAGCAGAATCTACAACAGCGATTATATGATAACACTGGATGAGCTTCCGGATGTCTACAGCTATGGAAGTTCATCATCCGGCGGAGATAATACGCCTGTATTTACAATAGAACCTCCCGAAGATCTTATGGGCGACCTCAACAATGACGGCAAAGTAAATACTGCTGACGCTGTGATTCTTGAAAAATGGATTCTCGGAACAGGAAACATGGATTCATCCGTATGGAAAAACGCTGATCTTTGTTCTGACGGAGTAATTGATTCCTTTGATATGATAAAGATGAGAAAGCTGATTGTTGTAACACCTTCTGCTCCGTCCGTAACTGTACCGGTGCAGCCGACATATAAATTTGACGCTGCAAAGCAGTATAATGAATATGAGGGTAGCTACAAAAATGCTATCTCACAGTCTGGAACTGTTGTAAAAGAAAGCTATAACGGAATAAACGGTACAAATTCCTTGAATGTATATCTGCCTTACGGATATGACGAATCAAAGAAATACAATGTTTTCTATTTCATGCATGGCATGGGAGATAACGAAAATACGCTTCTTTACAATGATAATGGAGAAATGCAGCGTGTATTCGACAACATGATAAATAATGGTGATATTGAGCCTATGATAATTGTAACTCCCACTTTCAATAAGTGCAGCAGTGATACTTTCTACAATGCCGAGAATTTCTACAAGGAATTCCGTGAAAGCGTAGTTCCTTTTGTTGAGGGAAAATATTCCACCTATGCCGTATCGACATCAAAGGAAGATATAGCAGCATCAAGAATGCACAGAGCATACGGCGGATTTTCAATGGGCAGTGTTTCAACGTGGGCAGTATTCGAAAACTGCGTTGATATAGTAGGATATTTCATGCCTATGAGCGGTGCACATCACTGGGGCACAGGAAACGCAGATGCCGGAGCGTTGGCTCGTGCTGTAGATAATGCCGGACTGAAAAAGAATGAATACTTCATCATGTCAGCAACAGGTACCTCGGATTTTGCATATTCTGTTCTTGCATCACAGATAGAGTCTATGAAAGGATACAGTCAGTTCGTTAACACATCAGATTTTTCAAAGGGTAATTTCTGGTTTATTCTTGCAAACGGCGGAGATCATAGCTGGTACTATGTACGTCATTATATCTACAATTGTCTGCCGTTCTTCTTCAGACAGTAAGTTCTCCAAAACATTATTAAAAGCTCCGCAAAATCCAGCGGAGTTTTTAATATATTGACAAAAATACAGATGTGATATATAATAATATTAGTTAGAATGACGGTGGTGATGTTATGGATAGCAAAGGCAGAATTGGTTTGATAATACCTCATGTTACAGATAATATGGATACTGATCTTATTGATATCATCCATACAACTGCAGCGGAATATGGATATGATACGCTTGTTATATCCGGCGTAATAAATTATGTGGATGATATGCTGGACGGGAAATACTGCAAAGGTCAGACAAATATTTATGATCTTATCCTCTATGGCGGATTTGACGGATTTATATTTGAGGCGAATATTTTCTGCAGCGAAAAACAGCGGAAAATCATCCTTGAACTTCTGCGGAAACGTGATATTCCTACAGTTGTCGTAAACTATGAACAGCCGTATTTTCCAGTTATTTCGGCGGATGAAACCTTGCTTCTCCGCATGACGACTGAACATCTCATAAATGAGCACAATTGCCGCAAGCTTTATTGTATCGGCGGATATAAGGGACATATTCCGTCTGAGGAACGAATAAACGGCTTCAGACAGGCAATGGAAGGCGCCGAACTTGAATATGATGAAAGCTGTATTTTTTACGGTGATTACTGGCGGTTTGTTCCGCATAATGTTGCGGTAGATATTGCAGAAGGTAAATTAGAAAAGCCTGATGCAATCGTCTGCGGAAGCGACATCATGGCTGTAGAACTGAGCCGTACTCTTATTGAAAACGGTATAAAGGTTCCAGAAGATATCAAAGTAACAGGCTGTGACGGCAGGATTGTTTCTCAGACGGAAAGAGTTACAGTCACGACTGTATCAAGTCAGTCTAAGCTTAACGGAATGCTTGCTGTCAGGAAATTACTTTGTATGATCGGTGAAGAAGTTACCGATGATTCCATGCCGCTGGAGCTTGTTATCGGCGAAAGCTGCGGCTGTGCTGAAAAAGGAAAACTCTGCAGAAGCAAAAGTCTTTCTGATATAAGAGAATACGCCGGCAATATTTTTGAAATGCTGGAGCACAGACGAACAAGCAGTCATGGTGAAATAAACAGACGTATGTCAGAATGCAGTAATATATATGATGTCAGCGGAACTTTTTTAGGCTGTTGCTATATGATGCCTACGGGTATAAAAGCTGAACTTTGTCTGTGCGACGACTGGTGCAGAAATATGAGCAATCCGCTGATATACCGCAGAGGAGGATATTCTGACAAGATGATTCTGGCTATGGAAGCTGATTTCGATGAGTGCAATCAGATGATTGAATATAATATAAGGGATATTTTTCCGTCACTGAAAAAGCCTCATGTTCCACGTCTGACGATATTATCATCAATTCACTATAAGGGGCAGATTTTCGGCTATGTAGGGTTCACATACAGAAAAGCCGCACATATAATCTTTGACGAGTTTTATATGACGTGGTGTGATTCTGTTGCTATAGGACTTAACAGCGTGCAGAACAAGATGTACAAGGAGTATGTGAATAAGCGGATAGAATCGCTATCTGAGTTTGCGCCTGTTCTTGGTATTTACAACAGACGAGGACTTATAAGCAAGCTTGTCAATCTTATGGCGGAAAATAACAGTTCAGAGTATCTTCTTACTCTTGTATCGTATATAAAAGAGGGGAGAGTGCGCTACAGTGTTCCGCCTGTAAACTCAATTGTAAACGCTATACGACTCAGCAATGAAGAATATATTCTTGCAAGTATTGACGAGGAAATTATAGCTGCAGTTTTGAAAAGCGACGGAAGAAAGCATGCATCAGCGGAACTCGCAGCAGATATTTCAACTAAGGTAAACGCTTCATACAGAGGTGCTATTGAACTTAAAACTGACCGTATAGCTGTAATATCAAAGTATATTACATCTGCGGATATATTTGAAATTGATATTCTGATAACTGAACTTACAGACGAACTTAAAGGAAAAATGATGAGTCTCAGTTCTGGAATGTTCAGCTATAAGGACAGATTTATAGCCTTGCGTGATGATATATTCAGACATCCCGAAAAAGAATGGAATATTGAAGCGATAATACGCAGCATGGGCATAAGCAAGAGCCATTTCCAGCGAATTTACAAGGAACTTTTTGATACAAGCTGCAAAGAGGATATAATAACATCAAGAATAGAAAAAGCAAAATGGCTTCTTGAGAATACTATAATTCCTGTAACGCAGATAGCTGAACAGTGCGGTTATCTGAACAGCAGTCACTTTATAAGACAATTCGGAACCCGAGTGGAAATGACACCATCGGATTACCGTAAAAAGTTCAGCAAGGAACAATAATGCAAACAATATGGGATAAAATGTCATTTACTATCTCCGAAAAATCATGTATTATAATAGTGTATTCATGGCATGAATATACCTGCACTATATGCTTGCTGTGGAAATATCCGGAAAGCAGATATCAAGATGTGTAATTCCTTTCCGGAAAAATGTAAGGCGGACAAATCAGAGAAGTATATCTGACCATAAATGTCAGAATTACGGAAAAGTATATGCGGACGATTATTGTCGTCCGCTTTACTTTTTTATGATGAAATATAGGATAATCAACATATGATTTTTGAGGTTTTTTTTAATTATTTATAAAAAGTCTTGAAATACAATAATTAATATGATATAATATAAAACATGTAAAATCAATTTATTATTAGGGGGTATGGCTTTGAAAGTATTTTTAAAGTACATAATTAAGAGTATGACCGAGAAAAAAGGGAGATTTCTGCTTTTAATATTCTCAATCGCAATAAGTACAGCATTGTTTGTATTCAGTCTGGGTGCAGTCGATGTTATTCTAAAGGGATTCGAGGATACGATAAGAAATATATCTGACGGCAATGATATCAGTATATCTTCAAACACGGCCGACATCTTCTTCTCCGAAAAAGATTTTGAAGCCACAGGACTTACAGATTTTGAAGGAGAACTGTATACTGTCGGAATTATCAACAAGGATGATGAAATAACCTATGTTGGTCTGTCTGGTAAAAAAGACTGCTCAAAGTATATTCAGGAAGGCAGTATGCCGGAAAATTCATCCGAGCCGGTATGTGCCATTTCAGACAGAACTGCAAAGGAACATGGACTTAAACTCGGCGATAAATTAGAGGTTGCTGTAAGCGGCGAAAAGATATGCTTCACTGTAAATGCGATATGTGCACCAAATGGCACATATTACAGCGACGCAAAAGACAGTTTCGTGATGGCAGTTCCGTATAATTATATGGAAACTATTATGAATTCCGGCGGCAGATACAACTATATGACTGCAAAAACATCGGAAAAGGACGCTGTTAAAGCGGCAGACAAATTCAATGAAGTGAATGAAAGAGTAAAGGCAACCTGTATTACTGACCTTTCTGCCGAAAGAGAAATGACTGAGTCTACAGTTACTGCATTCTATATGATGTTTGCAATAGTATGTATCATTTGCTGTATCATCATACACGGAGCGTTCAAGCTTATAATAAATGAGCGAATGACAGTTATCGGAACATTTATGAGTCAGGGTGCCACAAGAAAGAAAATTGAAAAGATACTTCTGCTTGAAAGTATTCTTTACTCAGTATTCGGTGCAATAGTAGGTGTAACACTTGGCGAACTTATTCTTTATGTAGTTTCAAGAGAATCATCACCTTTCAAGGATTATGGTATCTATATGAACTTTGATATAGATCCGAAACTTATCATTGCAGGCGCCGTTTTTGCTGTATTGATGTCAGTAATTTCAGCATATTTACCGGCAAGAAGTGTAAGAAAGCTTCCCGTGAAGGATGTTATTCTCAACAGACTTGAAGTTCAGCACAAAAAGAGCGCCGTGACCTTTATAATAGGTGTAGCACTGTTAATATTTGCGATAATGGGAGCATTTATAGATGCCGAGTGGACAAACAACCTCAGCATAATCTTTACAGCGGCAGCATTTATCGGAATGATAATGCTTCTCCGAAGATTCCTTAAAATTGTTGCCGGATTATTAGCAAAGCTGTTCAGAAAGAATACGATTCTTTTCCTTGCGGCAAATAATATAAAAACATCCAAGCTGCTGAGAGGCAACATCACGCTCCTTGTAATTTCTTTCACCGCAGTTCTCATTATTGCTTCTGTTGGGAAGAGCATGACTTCGCTTGTTGTTGACGGCTATGAAAAGCTTAACTTTGATTATCAGATAAATAATATTTTTGACAGCAACACTGATAAAACTACAACAGACATTATCACAGAAAAACTAAATGAACTTGATTGCATTGACAAGGAAACAATCATGCCAGTTCATTCTTCTATGGGACTTGTGGGTAAAGTGAATGTAATTATTGAAGGTGTTGATCCGATAAAATATGCAGAATATAATGAGTATCTTGAATTGAAGTCTGATAAATACTATAAGTATATCAAAGCACTTGATGAATCCGTTGAAAATTCAGTTATTATATCCGATTATATCGCAGAGGAAACCGGTAAAAAAATAGGTGATGATATTGAAATTGAAATCAATAACAAGACAGTTTCCTTCAAGGTTGTCGGCAGCTATGACGGAAAATTATTAAACGGCGGAATGATGATTATTATGAAGCCGGAGGTTCTGAAAAAAGAATTTAATATCAGAGAAGCGAGCGGTATTGTATTTAATATAATCGGAGATGCTGAAGCTGCCGAGAAAGAATTCAAGGGATTTCTTGCTGATCTCGGAGCGACCTATATTTCAAACAGCGATATGATGGAAGAAAACAAAATGGCAAATAATCAGATCGTTTATCTGCTTGGCGCATTTGCTGTAATTGCTCTTATTGTAGCGTCCATAGGTATTTTCAATAATATTACAATTTCTTTCCAGCAGAGAAGAAAAGAATTCGCAGTAATGTCTTCAGTAGGAATGAATGCAAAGAAGCGCAAGAAACTTGTATTTGCAGAAAATATGTGCTGTGTAGTATTCGGTATTGCATTATCCATACCTTTCACTCTGCTTGCAAATAAGCTTGTATCAAAGGTTCTCGCAACTATGAATCTTCCACTGGATCTTGAATTTGACTGGAGCTCAGTTCCGATGTATTCAGCTATTCTTGTAGTAATTATATTCATTGCGTCACTTTCAACAATGAAAAAGAGCAAGAAGATCAATGTTGTTCAGGAACTCAAATACGAATAATAGATATGGAGGAGAATTATAATGAACGTTATTGAAGTAAAAAATATGAACAGATCATTCCAGAACGGCAAAGAAACTGCACATGTTCTGAAAGATATAAACTTAGAAATTGAAAAAGGCGAATTCGTTTCAATCATGGGACCATCCGGCGGCGGTAAGTCAACACTTCTTTACTTGCTTGGCGGACTTGATATGCCTTCTTCCGGTACGGTAAAGATAAATAATGTTGACCTGAGTACACTGAAAGACAAAGAACTCTGCAAGCTCAGAAACGAGGAAATCGGATTTGTTTTTCAGTTTTACAATCTTGTACCCAACCTTAATGTAGTGGATAATATTGCACTTCCGCTTATGATAGCCGGAAAGAAAAGTTTCGATTACAAGGATAAGGTTGATGAGTGTCTTAAAATTATAGGCATGGAGGACAAGAGAAAGCTTACTCCCAGAGAACTTTCAGGCGGTCAGCAGCAGAGAGTTGCGATTG
Source organism: Ruminococcus sp. (assembly GCA_017513795.1). GTDB lineage: Bacteria > Bacillota > Clostridia > Oscillospirales > Ruminococcaceae > Ruminococcus. The sequence goes on along the minus strand of JAFXEJ010000112.1, from coordinate 7,550 downwards.
CAAGAGCACTTGTCTTTGATCCGGATATTCTTTTCCTTGATGAGCCTATCGGCAATCTTGATTCAAAGACAGGTATGAAAATCATGGAACTGTTCAGAGAGATCAATCAGAAATATGGTAAAACAATCGTTCAGGTAACTCACTCTGCTGAGGCTGCTCAGTATGGCACCAAACTTGTAAAACTTGTTGACGGACAGATACAGTCTGTCAGTGAAAATGTTAAATAAAGGAGGAAAAATATGGGATTTCTTTCTAAATTATTCGGTAATAAATCCGAAGTTAGAGAATCTGTCAATAACGCTTCTGGTTATGTAAAACAGGAGAATAATATCCCAAAAGGTCCGTCCGGATTTTCATGGGGACCGGTAATGCCAGACGAAGAAAACCAGTATAACTATAACGGAACATATAAGGAATATTTCGATAATGTATTCAGAAGTGAATTTTCAGGATATATGATAGAATCAGTCGATGCTAATGGCGGCAGAGCGACTGTATTCACATTCTGGGAAGGCGGTAAAAAAGCCCTTGTAGTTGAGCTTATTTCAAGAAAAAGTTCTGTATATAAGCTTCGTTCTGATTGTAAAGCAATGGGAATTCCCTATCTCCGCTTTTACTACGATTATCACGGTTGGTGGAATACAAGAGAGTACGTTAAACAACGTACACACAACGCCCTGATGGGCCAATAAATTTAAAGAAAACAGAAAGAGAACGCTTTGCGCCTGTGGCGGATCAGGCACGGTTCGTTAAATAGCTTCGCAGGCAGCTGAACCGTGTACGGTCTTGTACTTCCAAGAATTTTCTTGGATTTAATGATTTCTCTTTCTGTTTTTCTGATTTATTCATAAGGAGAAAAATATGTCTATGCTTGACATGCTTTCTCAGCGTGACAGCTGGGAAAGATTTTATAAATATAAAAGTTCGCTCGTCGGAAATACTGAATTTTGCAAAAGACTGCGCAGATTTATCGACAGTGAGGGATATATTTCTGTCTGTGAAAAGATAGAAGTCGGCGAAAGATTTCCTCTTGCGGAAAAATCAGTAATAAGTAAGCTTGATTCGCAGAAAAAGCGTGTTGTATACACATATCCGGAAGCTGAAAATATAGTTCTGAAACTTCTCACACATCTTATTCTCAGGAAGTATGATTATCTGTTTAGTGACGGACTTTATTCCTTTCGTCCGAACAGAACAGCGAAAGATGCAGTCCGGAAGATTACAAGAACATCCGACATAAACATGATGTATTCATATAAGGCTGACATCAGTAATTATTTCAATTCAGTTCCGATTGATAAGTTTCTTCCTATGCTTCACAAATCGCTGTACGATGATGAAAGGTTATATCTTTTTCTCAGCAGTCTTCTTACAGAATCTCATGTTATTGAAGATAATGAAATCATTTCAGAGGAAAAAGGGATAATGGCTGGAACTCCTTTGTCAGCGTTTTATGCCAATTTGTATTTGAAAGAGCTTGATTCATATTTTGCTGAAAAGGAGATTCTGTATGAGCGTTATTCTGATGATATTATACTTTTTGCTGATTCAATGCAGAAATGTGAAAAATATGCAGAATTTCTGAAAAGCTTTATTGCAGATAATGGATTAAAGATAAATAATGCGAAGGAAAGTTTTAGTACACCGGAGAATGGATGGACATTCCTTGGATTTTCATATAAAGATGGTATTATAGATATCGCTCCTGTTTCCGTAATTAAAATGAAACATAAGATGCGTCGCAAAACAAGAGCATTACAGCGTTGGAAAAAGCGTAATGGACTTGACGGCGAAAAAGCTGCGCTTGCGTTTATAAGAATATTCAATAAAAAGCTTTTTGAAGGCTCTGAAAATAACGATCTTACATGGAATAAATGGTTCTTCTCCGTGATAAATACTGATAAAAGTCTGCGTATTATAGATAACTACGCTCAGGACTGTATACGTTTTCTTATTACTGGAAAACATACAAAATCAAGATTCAATGTAAAATATGATGATATAAAAAAACTTGGATTGAAAAGTCTCGTACACGAATATTATTATATCCCAAATAAGCCTTGCCGATAATTTTTCGGCAAGGCTTTTATTAATATCACAGTCATTTTGTACACCTTTTCTTCAAAAAATGAGTTGAATATTATTTAAATTCATGATATGATTTAATTATTAAATATAATGGTAACAAAAAGGGGCTGGTTAAATGAAGAAAAATTTATTCAGAAGAATCGTTTCAGTATGTTCCACAGCAGCAATGATTTGCAGTATCGGTATAACCGCCGATTTGCCGGAAGTAAATGCTTATGAGGCGGATATCGTGGATTTTTCACTTTCCGATCTCACTATGACAGACGCTTACTGTACGAATGCTTTTGAAAAAGAAATGGAATATCTGCTTGCTTTTGATACAGAAAGACTTCTTGCAGGATTCCGTGACAATGCGGGGTTAAGTACCAATGGTGCGAAACGATATGGCGGTTGGGAGAATACCAATATCGCCGGTCACAGCGTCGGACATTATCTGACTGCGATTGCACAGGCATATCAGAATCCGAATACAACCGCAGAACAAAAGGATGCTCTCTATAATCGTATGAAAACGCTTATTGACGGCATGAAAACATGTCAGCAGCATTCACGTGGAAAAACGGGATTTCTCTGGGCTGCACCTGTGCCTTCTGACGGAAATGTAGAACGTCAGTTTGACCGTGTGGAAATAGGCAAAGCAAACATCTTCGATGATGCATGGGTACCGTGGTATACAATGCATAAGCTCATTGCCGGTTTGGTTGATGTTTACAAGGCTACAGGATACGCTCCGGCTAAGGAAGTCGGTTCGTCGCTTGGCGACTGGGTATACAACAGAGCAAGCGGCTGGAACGATCAGACTCATCGCACAGTACTTTCAATAGAATACGGTGGAATGAACGATTGTATGTATGATCTTTATTCCATTACCGGTAAGGATTCCCACGCTGTTGCAGCACATTACTTCGATGAGGACGCTCTTTTCCAGAAAGTAATGCAGGGCGGACGTGATGTTCTCAATAATCGTCACGCAAATACTACTATTCCGAAATTTATCGGCGCACTGAAACGTTATACCGTACTTGACGGCAAGGTTGTTAACGGACAGAAAGTCGATGCTTCGGCTTATCTTAAATATGCCGAGACATTCTGGGAAATGGTAACCACACACCATACATACATTACAGGCGGAAACAGTGAGTGGGAGCATTTCGGCAAAGATGATATTCTTAATGCTGAGCGTACAAACTGCAACTGCGAAACTTGTAATTCCTACAATATGCTCAAGCTTTCCCGTGAACTTTTCAAGATAACTCACGATAGCAAGTATATGGACTTTTATGAAAACACATACTACAACTCGATTCTTTCTTCACAGAATCCTGAAACAGGTATGACAACTTATTTCCAGCCTATGGCTACGGGATACTTCAAGGTATACAGTACACAGTGGGATAAATTCTGGTGCTGTACCGGAAGCGGTATGGAAAGCTTCACTAAGCTGGGCGATACCATTTATATGCACGATGATGACAGATTGTATGTCAATTTCTATCAGAGTTCAGCTATTGAGTGGGCAGAAAAGGGCGTTACAATCACTCAGGAAAGCAATATTCCTGACGATGTATCAGTTAAGTTTACCGTAAAGGGCAGTTCTGATCTTGATCTTCGATTCCGTATTCCTGACTGGATAGACGGCAGTATGAATATTGCTGTTAACGGATCAAAGTACAGCTACAAAACAATAGACGGCTATGCTGATGTTTCCGGAGATTTCAAAAACGGTGATGTAATTGAGCTGACGATTCCTTCAAAGGTAAGAGCTTATCCTCTGCCGGATGCTCCTGATGTATATGGATTCAAGTATGGTCCACTTGTTCTCAGCGCAGAACTCGGCAAAGAAGATATGAAAACAGACAGTACAGGAATGTGGGTAACTATTCCTAAGGAGAAAAAAGTTGCAAGTGAAACTATAAAAATCGGTAAGGAAGGACAATCTGTAGCTTCTTTCATGGCTGAAATAGACGAACATCTCGTGCGTGATACAGAAGGTCTGAGATTCACATTAAAGGATACAGATACAAATCTCGTTTTTACACCTCATTATAAGCAGTACACACAACGCTACGGAATCTACTGGAAATTCGTTCCCAACGGTACAGTAATAGAAGAAAAACTTCCTCGAGCAAAGGTAGAAGTAACAGATACGGTACAGCCTGGATACGGTCAGTATGAAAGTGATAATCTTCACGGAATGGTTGAATGCGGTACAGTCAGCGTAACAAATGACAGTACTTACAGATATGTAAAAAATGGAGGCTGGTTCACATACAGAATGGCAGTCGATGATACTGCTCCTATGCTTAGACTTCGCATAAAGCTCCGTAAAGCCGATAACGGAAAAACTCTCCGTGTAAGAACTGGCGATGCTGTACTTCTTGCCGAAAAGCTTGATTACAGCGGAAATCAGGACGTATACGAAAGAACTATGGTAATTCCGAAGGATGTCTGTGACCGTAATATTTACACTATCATAGCTGATGGTGTAGAACGAAAGGTGATTGACGTCACCTTCTCATCCGATGTTGACGGCGGAGAATCTGCAAAGGTATGCGACTTTATCTACATGGAGGCTGTACGTCCGGTTTATACCAATGACAGCAGTATTGCATATTTTGTAGACTGCGGCGATCATAATTCTGATACACTTACAGGCAGAGATAAGCTTGGTATGTACAACAGCGTGACAGAACAGCTTTATGGTGCTGATGAGGTTACAGGCAGAAAATGGGGACTTCTTGATGATCCGACAGATCAATACAACGGTTCATCTAAGAGCAGCGGACTTTATACAGCAAACACATGGTGTGATGAAGCAAATACAACAGACGGTGCAGAGAAATCAAACAGTTTCCGATACACCAAAAATCAGTATGAAAACAATATCGCACGTCATCTTGATTACAGCTTTGAGCTTCCGAATGGTACTTATTCAGTAGAAATGTGTTTCTCTGATCCATGGGGATGCTCAAAGAGTCCAACTGCTTATGCAAATTACGGCAAATCAGATGAAACGGTACTTGTCAAGAATGCTCCTACTGACAGGACAGCTGTCACCGGTATTGCAAAGGTAACTGACGGCGAACTTACAATTAATTTCCGTTCTGAAGATAAGGCAATAAATGTTGGCTATATAATTATCCGTCCTGTTGAAACAGAATCTGCTCCGATAAACGGTAAAAAGGGAGATTTAAACCTTGACGGAGCCATTAATACAGCAGACGCTGTTATTATGCAGAAGTATATTCTCGGAACAACTACAATTACATGCGAACAGGCTTATGCAGCCGATGTTTATTCTGATACAATTCCGGATGCGTTTGATATGGTTATGCTCAGAAAAATGCTTCTTGAAAAGTAAATCATGCTGAAAAATGCTCTCTGTCTGTCTGACGGAGAGCATTATTTCTGTCACAAAATCAAAAAAAGCTAATAAACTATTGACAAATCAGGAAAAGTATGTTAACATATATATATACCAACTTAAAACAGTGGGGGAGTAGTGGCACGAAAGTGTGGCAAATCAACATCCTGACAAGCGGAAAACGCTGTCTGGTTTGTCTTAAATAACGAGACTCACGTATTGCTTTACAAGCTGTACGTGTGTCTTTTTTTATTTGACGGGTACGGCAATTGCAGTACTCGTTTTTTGTTATATAAAATCAGAAGGAAGGCTGTTACTATGTTTCTTGAAATTAACGGTGTTAAAAAAAGTTTTGGTGAGGGAGAAAGCAGAACGGAGGTTCTGAAAGGTATTGATCTTAGTATTGAAAAAGGTGAAATCTGCGTTCTTTTGGGACCTTCTGGTTCAGGAAAATCTACCCTTCTTAATATTATCGGGGGAATTGACAACGCCGACAGCGGTTATATTTCCATAAACGGAGAAAAAACAGCGGATATGAATGAAAAAGCACTTACACAGTATCGCAGAAAGCATCTTGGATATATATTCCAGATGTATAATCTGATTCCTAATCTTAATATCAAGGAAAACATTGAGGTCGGTGCATATCTTAGTGATAATCCGCTTGATGTTGATGAAATTCTCCGTACGCTCGGACTTTATGAGCATCGTCATAAACTTCCTAATCAGCTTTCGGGCGGTCAGCAGCAGCGTACTGCGATTGGACGTGCAATCGTAAAAAATCCTGATATTCTTCTTTGTGATGAACCTACAGGAGCTCTTGACTACAAGACATCGAAGGAAATTCTCAAATTAATAGAGGACGTGAACAAGAAATACGGCAATACAGTTGTAATGGTTACACATAATGACGCAATAAAAAATATGGCTGACAGAGTAATCAGGCTTCGTGACGGAATGATAAGGAATAATTTCAAAAACGAAAAGAAAATTTCGGCTGTCGAACTTGACTGGTAAGGAGGATGAAAAGTATGAAAAATCCGCTTATCAGAAGACTTCCCCGTGAGTTAAAAAGTGAAGCCGGAAAGTATGCTATAATTTTTATTTTTATGATAATCGTAATCGGTTTTGTATCGGGATTTCTTGTAGCTTCCGGCAGTATGCTGAAAATTTACGATGAAAGCTTTGAGAAGTATAATATTGAGGACGGTAACTTTCAGATTTCAGATGTACCTTCTAATGAAACTCTTGAAAAAATGGAAACTGACGGAAATATCAGAATTTACGAAAATTTCTACATAGAACGTGAAACGAAAGAGGTTGACAGTACACTCCGTATATACAAGAATCGTGAGGAAATAGATAAAGTCTGCGTTCATAAGGGAAAACTTCCCGAAAGTGAAAATGAAATCGCAATTGACAGAATGTATGCAGAAAATAATTCTCTTGACGTAGGTGATACTCTTACCGCAGGCACAAAAGAACTTAAAATTACGGCGTTTGTGTCACTTTCTGATTACAGTGCATTGTATGAAAGTTCGTCTGATATGATGTTCGATGCAATTAAATTCGGTGTAGCGGTCATGACAGAAGAAGGCTTCGATTCAATGGGAGAATCCGGTTTTCACTATAATTATTCTTGGAAATATAACGATCCTCCGGCTGATGATATTGAAGCAAAGGAAATGTCCGAAGAATTACTTGGAGTTATTTCAAAAAACGCCGTTGTAACAGGATATATTCCGATGTTTGCAAATCAGGCGATACAGTTTGTCGGAGAGGATACAGGCAACGACAGAGGTGCATTTACAGTATTTCTTTATATTGTAGTTGCGATAATTGCGTTTATTATGGCGATAACAACAAACAATACTATTGCTAAGGAATCAACTGTTATCGGTACGCTTCGTGCTTCCGGATATACAAGGGGCGAGATTATACGTCATTATCTTGCAATGCCTATGCTGGTTACTTTTATTGCAGCAGTCATAGGAAATGTTTTGGGATATACAGTTATGGAAGATTTCGCGGCGGATATGTATTATAACAGTTATTCCCTTACTACATATGAGATTATATGGAATGGAAAAGCCTTTGT
>JAFXEJ010000111.1 GCA_017513795.1 Ruminococcus sp. | reverse complement strand
TTTTTCATTTTTTTAAATCCTTTACATAAATTTTAGATTATTTTATTAACCTAATATATTATATTATATATTAAAAAATGTTTTGTGTCAAGAAAAATACAAGATTTAAATTTGAGTATACGATATTGCCTATACTTGTAGCATTAACCATATTGACAAAGACACTTTCACAGTCTTTTTGAAAGTTCATGGTATTCTATTTTTTTGTTTGAGTTTTACTTATCTGAAAAAAGAAAAGTGAGTATAAATAGTGGATTGTTTTATCATCAAAAAATAGTAAAAATATTACCTGCTATAAATTTAGGTTTTATCGGTATCAATTTTTGAAAAAAATAGTGATTTTATAGATAAAATCATAAAAATTATATTTAGCCTTGTAAAATTTCAAGGGAAAGATTAAGAAATACCACGAATTAAAGCCAAAAAATGTGAATTGAAAAAAATTTTCAGATTTTCAGCATTCGCTCTTGACTTCATAGCTTTAAAGTGATAAAATATATATAGAAGGATAAATGTTAAAAAATGAAAGGAATGGTAATTATATGACATACGAAGTATGGAACACTCTGACACAAGAGCAGCAGCAGCAAGTGCCGACAGAGGAATTACCGATGATACCGACAGAACAGTTGGAGAACGGTCTGACATTATCGAGAGTAATTCGCAAGGACGGGGAACTGCTTTGGGAGATGACACAGGACTTGAACGGGGACATATCGACAGCACATTTTCCCGAATACAAGATGAAGGACTTAATGGGTCTGCCGTATCTGTACAAACTCAATCCGTTCATCGGGACATACGAGATTCAGACGGAGAAACAGGAAGCTTCGATGGACGAAGAGCCGATAGGGATATCGGGACTTCAATGGATAAAGTTTATGGAGAAGAATCACCCGATATTAGTCGAGGAAATGAGATTTCAGAGGAAGTTCCTGACAGTAGCTCGCTCGGTGGACAAGAGAGCGGACGAATATTGGGAGATACTGGACAAGGAGTACGACAGGACGAATCCACGTCCGACAGGGGACTACGAGAAGATACTGGCTTGGGAACAGGCGAAACACTTTTACATAGACAGCACAGTGACGAGGGAAGTAATCTTAGTTCCAGTAACAGAGCCGTAAGTGATAATATATTATTAAATATTATCAAAGGAGGAAATGATTATGGCAAACACAAACTTTGATTTAGGCTTAGCAAAATGCAGACTAAGAGATAGCATAACAAGTGCTAAAGGAAAATACTTTAGATATATTGTTAAGAACGACTTTGACATTGATGATGAAACGAATATATATGTAAAAAATTTCTTTGAGTTAGAAGAAATACGCACAAAGAGAACAGATAATTGTACAACAGAAGAAGAAGCAACAGTTCTTATGAATAGAATTACAGCACTTGAAAAATTCATCGATGAGGTCAAATAAAGGAGGAAATGATTATGGCAAACACAAACTTTGATTTAGGCTTAGCTAAATGCAGATTAAGAGAAATAGCAGAATCAACTGATGGACGCTACTTTAGATATATGATGAAAAAACATATTAGTATGAAAGATAAAGAAAATATATTTGTGAAAAAAATTCGAGAATTAGATGATATAAGAACTCGTTATGCAGATAATTGTACAACAGAAGAAGAAATAAATAATCTTATGAGCAGAGTAGCTGAACTAAAAAAGTTTATCATTGAAAAAGAAAACGAAAATGATTCTATTAAAACGGATAGAATAACATTCTTCATCGATGAGGTTAAATGATTATTATGGAGGAAAAATTTATGTTATCAAACTATCCCGCTTGCTTTTTTAAAGAGAAAACAGGTGTGTGCAACGTAGTGTTCCCTGACTTCAACGATGCTACAACTTTCGGTAACTCTTTCGATGAAGCAATGAGTATGGCTGTTGATTTACTTGCAGGCTTAATCAGCGTTATAAAAGAAGAAAATGGATTAGTTCCAGTTCCATCAGAGCCTGATACACTTAAGCCTGAAGAACGCTATCCTGAGCTTGCAGAAGATTGTGAAAGTGTCTTTGTCAATATGGTAACAGTTGATGTAGATGAGTATGCGAAAAATAATTTTCTATAATATTACTAAAATGATGTAATTTACATACGAGCTGCATTGAATAACCAAAGGAGGAAATGATTATGGCAAATGCAAACTTTGATTTAGGATTAGCATTATGCAGAATAAGAGATAGCATAATAAGTGTTGAGGGAAAATATTTTAGATATGTTACAAAGAACAAACTTGATATGAAAGATGAAGAAAATATATATGTAAAAAGACTTTTTGAGTTAGAGATAATGACAAGAAACGTATACGATTGCAAAACAGAAGAAGATGCACAAGCTCTTATAAATAGAATCGATGAACTTAGAAAATTCATAGATGAGGTCAAATAATTATGGATAAGAATAAAATATTTTCACCCGAAGAATTAGAAATTTATGAGCATATCAAAGCTCTTGTAACTAAAGCGAAAAAACATTTTATAAAATAAAAAACAATACAAAAAAATTTGATATTATTGCTCCGATAATTTATAATTTTTATTTGTCGGAGCGATAATTTTTTTATCTCTTTTTTCAGAAAAAGTCTTTGCAGTTATTATAAGAACTCCTGCAATAATCTAAACTACTTTTTTATTTAATTTTCATTCAAATTATGCTTGTGCTGACTCAAAAAATAGCCTTCATGTCATAACTGGTACTTTTACCCAATACCTGTTTTGACAAGGTCAAAACAATTGGGCTAAAAAAACACTCTCGGAATTTATAGTGATTTTTTAGAATTTTATAAAAATAATTGCTCCGCAATAGGGGAATTATCCCCTCAACCCCTCTTACTTTTTTTATAAGTTTCATATAATTTTTATAAAAATTTCTGCTTCAAAAAATATATGAATAAATTGTTAAAGGGTCAAGGGATTTCCTTGTGCGGATCATAAATTATAAATGCTCATTTTTATTTAAAAAATGAGCATTTATAAAAAAACACTTGTATTTTTAAGTAAACTTACCCGATACGTTTTGACAGCCTTGTCAAAACTGATATTGGGTAAAACAATCAGTTATGACATAACGGGTTGTTTTTTATTACTTTTTAGATGGGTTTTGAAAAAAATAATAGTAAATTTCAGAGCTTCATTTTCAAGTAAAATTCATTCACTCCCCTATCAGTCTTGCATCGTTTTCTGTATTCGTTTCCGTTACACCGTAACGATAAATTTTGATTGAAAAAATAAAAAAGGAGAGTGCAAAAAACAATCTAAAAAAAGAAAAAAATTAATAGCTCAGGTGAACTTTAATAGAATTATTGATTGATATAAAAATATTAAAAACTCCTACCGAGTTGATACTCGATAGGAGCTACAGGCTACTCATTATTCAGTAGGCTTTTTTACTTTTCTGAAAAAAATAATGATTATTATTCTAAATTTTTCCAGCATTTTAATTTCATAAATTCTGATATTTCTGTTAAACTATCACTCTCATAATACTCTACAAGTAATCTTTTAAATTTCGGAACTTCTTTTTCCGGAATAACAAGAACACCTTGTCCCTGAGAGATTAAATAATGATTTGCAAATATAACAGAAGTGCGTTTATTTCCATCTAAAAAAATCTGAGATTTCATACAGTATAAACAGAGTTTAATAGCAGTATCAATAGCAGACGTCTGAGCTGATCCTATAATATCATTAATTTTAGTTTTAACGTCCATTTCGATTGGAAGTGGTGGAATATATGAGCAGCCGCCAATAGTTACTGGAACGCAACGAATACGCCCACCATTATTAAAGAATCCCTCGTTTACTAATCGTGCAATATGACAAAGCAAATAATAATCACTTTGACTTCTGATAACGTCTTTATCTAAGATAAATTCCCAAGCGTGTTTCAGATTCAATATTTTTTGTACGTCATTCGCACTCATACCAGTAACAATACCATTATCTATGATTTCTTCGGTCTGAGGAAAAGATGTAGCTACACCTTCCAATACAGCTTGGTCATATATATTGCTTTTCATATTTGCACGAGCAAAATCAAGATTTTTCTGTACTTGAGAATCAATTTCTTCATCTGTATATCCAAGAGAAAGTAATTCTCGATTTACTTGTCTGAGTTTTTTTTCTAACTCTCGTCTTTCTTTTGAATTTTTCAATAGCAGCTGATGTAATGTTTCTGAATATACATCAACATAAGTTGAGGTATGTCTGCTGCCTACTCGTTTTCTGATATATAAATATTGTTTATCACCTTTTGTTTTAACTTCAGGAGTACCATCATAAGGGATTAATCGAAGACGTGCCTGTAAATCAGCTTTCTGATGCTTAAGTTCTTGAATTTTATTAATTTCAGACATATTTTTCCTCCAAATTTATAGGGTACATTTTTAATAATTTCTAAGTAATTTGTACCCTACTTGGATTTTATCATATCTTATGCAATAAGTCAATAAAGTAATACTGCCCTTTTCATCAAATACGTTTAAATTAATCGTTATGGCGTAACAGGAACGATAACGCAAACGAGCGGCTGTATTATTAGGGAAGAATAAAAGTTGATACAAATATCAACTTTTACAAAACAAAAAGCTTCTTATTCAAAGGAGCTTTTATTTGAAAACACAAGCTTATTTTTTATAAACATTTGTAATAAAGCACTTGACTTAGTAATATATTTTTGATATAATATAAACAATCTAAATGTCAAATTTAGAAATTATATAATTGAAAGGATAAAAAATATGAAAAAACGTTTAATAAGCAGCGTCGTTGCAGCTGCACTTATAATTGGTTCGTCCGTAGGAACAGGAATAGGAAAGGTTGACAATTTACTTAATGTAAATGATACAACACTTTCTGCTTCTGCA
>JAFXEJ010000008.1 GCA_017513795.1 Ruminococcus sp. | reverse complement strand
GTATCGCTTTTTTTATTCATGGTTTCTTAAAATATTGTTGATTTTATCTTGACAAACTTAGAAATATGTGGCATAATTGACATAATAAGATTTATACTGCTCTGTCAGCACAAAGAGCAGTAAAATGGGGAGGAAAACTATGTTTAAAAAACTGACATGCGCTGCTATATCAGCAGCAATGATGGCTTCCGTTGCCGGAACCATCAACATCTCTGCTCCGGAATCAGATTTATTTCAGACAACAGCAACAGCTGCTTCTGGTAATCCTGATTATGCAGGAGCACTTCAGAAATCACTGTATTTCTATGAATGCCAGCAGGCAGGACCACTGCCGGAATGGAACCGTGTTGAGTGGCGTGCCGATTCAACAATGATCGACGAGATCAAAGGAGGCTGGTATGACGCTGGTGACCATGTAAAGTTCAATTTGCCTATGGCGTATACGACATCTGTTCTTGCATGGGGACTTTATCAGTATCCAGAAGGAATTGAAAACAGCGGCGAAATGCAGAACTATGTCAATAACCTTGAATTTGTTCTTGATTACTTCGTTGACTGCGACCTCGGTGATGAGATTGTTTTTCAGGTAGGTAACGGTACTATTGACCATACATGGTGGGGACCGGTAGAACTTTATCAGTATGGTATGGAGGACGCTGGTACATCATATGAGGAAGCACGTGAGATTTATAAGGCTTCTTCCGGATGTTCGGCTGTATTTGGCGGAATGTCAGCGGCTCTTGCATCAGGATACTGCGCTCTTAAAGGAAGAGTAGACGATTCAAAGCTTGCTGAATACCTTGAACACGCTGAGCATATTTTCGAGGTGGCTGCAACATCTCCTAGTGATGAAGTTTATGCTCTCAGTAATGCACCTAATTTCTATCGTTCAAGTCATTTTTATGATGAACTTTTCTATGCAGCAAACTGGCTCTATATTGCTACCGGTGATAAGGCATACCTTGATAAGGCGGCAAGTTATATTCCGAATCTTGATAAGGAACTTGGACAGGATGTTCTTAAATATACATGGTGTATGTGCTGGGACGATGTAATGCAGGGCGCAATGCTCCTTTATGCTATCAATACAAAGGATGCTACATATATTAATCATGTAAAGAAGCACGTTGATTATCTGACATATGATGTTGAAAGAGTTGATGGCAAGCTTGCATATATTCATAACTGGGGTTGTGCAAGATATGCTCAGACAGCCGCTTTTATTACTGCTGTTGCTTCTGATACTGTTCTTGCTGATACAGATACTTCTGATTATGAGAAATTCTACGAAACCCAGATCAATTATGTCCTTGGTGATAATCCGACTGGTCAGAGCTACGTTGTAGGCTATGGTGATAAGCCTGCTCACAACGCTCACCACAGAACAGCTCATGGCTCATGGAAAAATGATATCTATATGCCTGAGCGCAACAGACACACTCTCTATGGTGCACTTGCCGGAGGTCCTACACAGGACGGTTCTTACGAGGACGACAGAAACAACTATATCAATAACGAGGTTGCAACTGACTACAATGCTGGATTTACAGCTATTCTTTGCAAGATGATCGACAAGTACGGCGGAAAGTCTGATCCTTCATTCCCGCCCAAGGAAGTTCATGATGGTCCTGAGTTCTTTGTAGAAACTCTCAACAAGGGAAGCACGGACAGCGGAATTACTCTCAGCTTCAAGATCACAAACCACTCTGCATGGCCGGCAAGAGTACAGGATAACATTTCCTTCCGCTATTATATGGATCTCAGCGAATTCGCCGATGCCGGAATTGATCCGGCGAGCATCGTTGTCCGCTGCGACCGTGACCAGTCTGCAATGTATGCTGCAAAGGGTATAAAGCCAGCAGAAATCTCAAAGCCTGTAAAGTATGACGGAAATATCTATTATGTTGAAGTTACACTTCCTGACGGACGTGCTGTTCTCCCTGTTTCTGAGGGAATGCAGCAGTGTGAAATTCTTCTTGCATTTGTATGCCCGAATTACGGAAGCGGCTGGGATGCTTCAAACGACTTCTCAAACAAGGAGATTCTTGACGCTAAGCCTACAACAGACGCAACAGGAAGCACTCACGGTGTAATGTCGCCTTATGTTCCTGTATATGTAAACGGCGAGCTTTATTACGGTTATGAACCTGACGGCACATACAAGGATGGTCTTGGTGATACAGGAACTGATACCCCCGTTCCTCCTGCAACAGAACCTCCGACAGATCCTACAACAGATCCGACAACTGAGCCTGTTCCGGATGTTAACTACGGCGACGCAAACTGTGACGATGTAGTTTCGCTTTCTGATGCTGTTCTTATCATGCAGGCACTCGGAAATCCTGATTCATATGCTGAAGGCGGCTCTGACAAGCTTGCAATGACAAAACAGGGCGCAGTAAATTCTGACTGCTCAAATGTCGGCGACGGTCTTACAAACAGAGATGCTCTCGCTGTACAGAAATTGCTTCTTAAGCTTATTGACAAACTCCCTGAATAATTGTATTAATAGAGATTCCGTATTCTAATGGATACGGAATCTTTTTGCATTATAGGACAAATCAGGTTCAAGGTGGGGACGAAAGAATTACAGCTCCGGAAGATATCCGGAGCCGTTTTTTAATGTTATCTTCTTCTGCCGCAGTTTTTGTCGAATGCCGGATTGCAGGCATAGAAATTCTTTGAATTGAGATTATCCTGAGTAATTCGGAGAGCTTCACCGAAACGCTGGAAATGAACAATTTCACGCTGTCTCAGGAACTTGATCGGATCACGCACATCAGGATCATCAGCAAGTCTGAGAATGTTGTCATAAGTCGTCCTTGCTTTCTGTTCTGCTGCACCTTGAAAAGAACAACATTTTTTAAAAATTCCAGTGTATTTCTATCGGCACGTTACGAGTTCCTTCGATTCTTTTGTAGATATAGATTTTGTCAATCAATATTTCCACGATATCACGAGATAAATGTTCGATATTTATATATTTTTCGACAAGTTTTATCTTGTTATCATTTTTGATAATCAAATCGTTTATCTGGGCAAGCTGTTTTTCCTTATCTTCGATAAGGAGCTGTAGTCTGCTTTTTTCGATAGAAAACGAATTTGACATTTCAATATAGTCATTTTCTGTTATTATGCCTTTGACTTTATCAAGATATAATTCCTGAATGCCCTTTGAGTATTCAGAAACTTTCTTTTCATAGACGTGTAACTCGTTTTGTATAAGCTTTTTTTGCTCAGAATGATGCGAAGTAAATGTGACGTTTCGTTCGACTTCGTCTTTGTCTAAAAACTCGTCAGAAATACGTCTGAGTTCATCGATAACGAGTGACTCTAACTTTTCAACACTGATGAATGAACCTATGCAAGCATTTTGAGCGATGTGTCTACTAGGACATTTTAAATAATACTTCCCATGATTTTTTGAAGACATCATAGTGTATCCGCAATTAGCGCAATACGCTTTTCTTGCAAAAAGTCCAATTTTGCCTGTTCCGAAAGGTTTGAATTTTTGTTTTATGATATCCTGAACCTTATTCCATAATTCCATATCAATAATTGGTTCATGTGTATTTTTGACAATATACCATTGATCTTTTGGACGTGGTTTGTTTTTCTTAGTTTTGTACGATACACTTCCGTATTTTCCTTGAACCATATTACCTATGTAGATTTCGTTTACAAGCATATCAGAAATACTGAAATATTTCCATAATGTGCTACGTGGATTCTTCGGCTCCTTGTACCTTAATCCGTGAATACGTTTGTATTCTGTAGGATTTGGGATTCCTCTATCGTTCAGCATACGAGCAATTGCTGTTTTGCCATATCCTTCAGCGAAAAGTGTGAAAACTTCACGGACAACAGCAGCTGCTTCATCGTCGATAATTAGGTGACCTTTTTGTTCGGGATCTTTTTTGTATCCATATAGTGCGAATGCCCCTATATGATAGCCATTAATTCTTTTATTTGTTAGTACGCTTTTGATGCTCTCGGACATATCTTCAAGATACCATTCATTTACCAGACCATTGATCTGCCTTGATTTTTTATTTCCTTTGTTTGCCGTATCAGCATTATCAACTATGCTTACGAAGCGGATGCCCCATAATGGAAATAGACCGTGTATGTACTTTTCAACGAGTTCAAGCTCTCTTGTAAATCTTGATTGGGTTTTACATAAAACTATATCAATTTTTCTTTGCTCTGCATCTTTGAGGAGTCTGTTGAATTCAGGTCTGTTTCTGTCAGATCCGGTGTAATCGTCATCGCTGTAAATGCTGTATATATCCCATCCTTGTTCAGTGGCATACTGAATCAGCATAGTTTTTTGGTTTTGTATACTTCGGCTGTCATCTTCCGGAGATACTTTGTTTCTGTCCTCGTCTGAAAGACGAGTATAGATTCCGACTTTTAAAACCATATCTTTAATAGCTTTCATCTCCTTTAGAGAGACAAACTGCATAATGCATGATTCTATTATACAGCATTGTTCTGAAAATGTAAATCATTTTTTAAGCGTATGGATTTATTCTTTTCAATATGGTTTATAAGCTCAATCCATTTTGATGTTAAAGATGAACTTATTTCTTTTGGAGATCCATCACATTTGAAAACGCTTTTGCATAATGGTTTGTTATTGTTATCCATATACTCGCCTCCTGTTAAAGAATATGCAATATTATGGT
>JAFXEJ010000110.1 GCA_017513795.1 Ruminococcus sp. | reverse complement strand
GATTAAGGAATTCATCTGTAATGAATTCAGCTGTGATATTCTCGTTTTTACCGGCACACGACTGGAATATCTCTTTTATTTCATCAATAGTATCGTTAGAAATATCCTCATCAGAAATATACACCTTGTATTCAGCCGGAGTATTTACTTCCTCAAGGAACATCATGAGCTTCTCCTTGCAGTCGATAGCATCATCACCGGATTTTTCTGCAATTTCCATATAAAGTTCTTTTGCAGCTGAAAGCTTGCTGAGATAAATTTCAATAGTATCCATATCAACCAAACGCCTCTTAAATTATACTAATAGTTTTGAATTACCGCACATTTCCGCCTTGTAATAGGCGAATTTTTCTTTACCGTCGTTTATTATATACCTACTCAAATGAAATGTCAAGACCTATATATTAATTTTCCTTTAATAATTGCGTTTTTCCTTGACATTCCTTCAAAAAAAAACTATAATTATTATGTCAAATTATGTTACCTTTGCAATAGGCGGCAAGGTAATCAAAACAGGAGGAATTATTATGAAGAACAAATTCAGAAGATCCGCCGCATTTCTTTCAGCAGCCGCAATGACTGCTGCAATGGCTGGATCAGCAGGCGTTGTTACAACAACAGCCGAAACAGAAATGACTGTTTTCCCCTATACCATCGAGGGCGAAAACATGACAGACGCAACTTTCTGGGATAAGATCTATGCTGATGAATTTCCTGGATTTTCAGGCGATGGATTTACTTACATCACTAACGACAAGGCTTCTTTTGAAGTAACTGTTCCTGAGGACGGTATGTATCAGTTAAGTGCACGCTGCGTACAGATTCTTGACAAGGGCGGCCGTATGCAGACAATTTCTGTAAACGGTGTTGAGTACTCAATGACAGCTCCCTACCTTGATACATGGACTGACATTGACCTCGGCGTTATCCGTCTGAGAAAGGGCACTAATGAGATCGCTTTCCTCAATAAATACGGCTATCTCGCTGTTGATACCGTTACCATCAAGGAAGCTGTTTTCCCTGATGTCACACAGGCTGACTCCGTTCCGTGCGATCCTAAGGCTACACCCGAAGCAAAATCCCTTATGAAGTATCTCCACAGCGTTTACGGCAAGCACATCATCTCCGGACAGCAGGAAATCTACGGCAGCGGTCACACTATCCAGACTACTATCAGATACGATCAGGAAAAGGATATCTGCGTTGACAGCGACGGAAATGAATATACTATCGACCGTGATAGCGAAGGCGTTGACAAGGACGGAAACAAGATCTACTGGCACTGCACAGGCGCAGACGGTAAGGTTTACGACTACGATGAGCAGAATCGTGGATACAAATTTGTATACTACGATCAGGAATTTGACTGGCTCAAAGATCTCTCCGGCAAATACCCCGCTATCAGAGGCTTCGACTTCATGAACTACAATCCTCTCTATGGCTGGGAGGACGGCACAACTCAGCGTGTTATCGACTGGGTAAAGAACAAGGGCGGTATCGCAACTGCTTGCTGGCACATCAATATCCCCACTGATTTTGCAAATTATACTCCCGGCGATGCTATCGACTGGTCAAAGTGTACCTACAAGGTAAACAAGGAGTTCAAGATCGCAAATGCTGTAAAGGAAGGAACTAAGGAAAACGAATACCTTAACATGGCTATCGAAGATCTTGCTGAACAGTTCAAGATCCTTCAGGACAACAACGTTCCGATCATGTTCAGACCTTTCCACGAAGCTGAGGGAAATCCCAGCATTACTTCTGATCCTATCGACGGTTCAGGCGCATGGTTCTGGTGGTCTCAGGACGGTGCAGAGGACTACAAGGCTCTCTGGAATTACCTCTACGATCAGCTCACAAACAAGTATGATCTCCACAACATCCTCTGGGAAAATAATCTCTATGCATGGTCTGAGTATTCCGGAGAATGGTATCCCGGCGATGACTGCGTTGATATCATAGGCTGGGATAAGTACGATACAATGTACAACCGTCACGACGGTCTTACAAGCGGCCCTAACGAGGACTGCAACAGTTCTGTATACTGGTCTCTCAAGGACTACACAGACAACAAGAAAATGGCTGCTATCACTGAAAACAGCACAATTCCGAGCCTTGACAACCTCACTACTGAAAAAGCTACATGGCTCTACTTCTGCACATGGTATGACGATCAGGATAAGTTCATCTCCGGTGAGAATTACAACAATCCTGAAAGCGTAAAGGAAATGTATCAGAGCGAATACTGCATTACTCTCGATGAACTTCCGAAGGATCTTTACAGCAACGGCGGAACTTCCGATCCTGATCCTGAGCCTGAGCCGGATCCTGAAACAACTCCCGGTGACGCAACAGGCGACGGAAATGTACTTCTCAACGACGCTGTTCTTATTATGCAGGTTCTCGGAAATCCCGATGCTTACGGCGTTGGCGGAACTGATAAAAACGCTATTTCAGCAGAGGGTATGAAAAATGCTGATGTTTCCGGAAACGGTGACGGTCTTACCAATAAGGATGCTCTCGCTGTTCAGAAGTATCTCCTTAATCTCGGAAGTCTCCCAGAAACTGAATAATAATTCCGGCATACAATTTACGGCAATGTGAAATTTTCGGGAAAAGCCTTGACATTTCAACCGATCTGTTATACAATATAAATTGATTATGATTTCAATTAACAGGAGAGTGTTAAAAATGAGCAAGGTCAGGGATTTTTTCACCAGCCTTAACAAATCAACAAAAATCACACTTATATCCTGCGGATGCTTTGTGGCATTGACCGTGGTTATACTCTGCTTCTTCGTTCTTTTCCCGATCTCACCAAGTGATACGATTCAGGAAAAATACGGACGTGAGGCAAAGGCTTCAAAAAACAATGAATCTTCACAGACTGTGACAACTCAGCCGGCAACTGATGACGAATATCTCATCTCCAGAGGAACTGCCGTTTCAAGCACTGTTACAACAACCCGTGTTAAAAGAACAAAGAACTTCTCTGTAACTGTTACTACAGGCGACGGCTTCTTCTCAGGAGGAAGAATTCCTACAGGCGGAACTCCCTATGAGACAGTTACTACTGAACCTGTTGAGGAACCGATAGAAATTCCCAGTGAATATCCTACTGAACCGCCCACAGGTACTGGAAATGAATATCCTACTGAACCGCCGACAGGTACAGGAATCGAAGATCCGACTGAACCGCTGACAGGTTCCGGAACTGAAGATCCCACTGAACCACCTCTGGTTGAAGATCCAACTGATCCGCCGGTTGAACTGCCGACAGATCCTCCGGCACCACCGCCGGTAACTGATCCGCCTCCCGTTGAAGGTGGAGATACCGGAAACGGTGAAGAACTAGTCTGGTAAATAAAATGACAGCCGCTCACACGAGCGGCTGTTTTGTTTCACAAATATAAAGCGGATGAATCAACGTTCATCCGCAATTTTTTATTTTAGCGATTTATTCTTCTTGTAAATATAATTCAGTCCCTTGATGAGAAGATTACGGTCAAGAATGATCTCTCGGCGGCAAAGAGGTACTACTATCTCTGCAAGTCCTCCTGTAGCAACAACAGTACACTTCTCTCCGAGTTCTTCCTCCATGCGCCCGATTATGCCGTCAAGAGCACAGGCATTTGAATAAAGCATTCCGCTTTTCATGCAGTCAATAGTATTTGTTCCTATAATATGTCCGGGATCCTCAAAATTAATCTTGGGAAGCTGTGCTGTTCTTGTGATAAGAGCGTCAGCTGAAACTCCCATGCCCGTCATGATAATTCCTCCACGATACCCCTTGTTTCCGTCAACTACAGAAACAGTCGTAGCTGTTCCCATATCAATGATAATAAGCGGTGCTTTGTAAAGATTTATCGCCGCAACAGCATCTACTACCTGATCGCTTCCAAGCTGTGCCGGATTGTCTATAAGTATATTCAGTCCTGTTTTCACTCCGGGACCAGCCTGCATTATGTCAGTGTGAAAAAGCTTCTTTACAGCAGATTTTACAGTAGTCGTCACTGACGGAACTACCGAGGACATCACTGCATCATGAACAACAGAGGTAGATACTCCGTTCATGTCAAAAAGGCTTTTCATCAGCGAAGCGTATTCCGCATCTGTAGCATTATGATTTGTCGAAATTCTCTCAAAAAGCACTACTTTGTCATTTTCGTCCACACAGCCGAAAACTATATTTGTATTTCCTATATCTACTGCAAGCAGCATTGTGAATTCCTCCCGAAACATCATTTTTCTTATTATACCATACTTTTTTTGAAAAATCTATACCATTTTTCATATTTTTGTGTTATAATATTTATATTCTGAATTATTACCGCATGAGGAGCAAAACAATGACAGAAATGCTGAATAAATGGCTGAAAAATCGGGAGAACCTCTTTTCAGCATCTGACATAAAAACTGTTGATATAAGAGAAAACAACGGACAATCAATTACCGTAATTCAGGAATCTGAAAAATACATAAGTGATATCACCGTAAGAAATGATGGCTTTATAGATATTGAAATCATTTCTATCATAACAGAAGAAACTGTATTCTCTATTCACTTTATGACAAAAACAAAAACTGAAATTGAGCCGCTGCTTGATTTTTATATTGACTGCATGAATAAAGGAGATTGATTTCATTATGCTTAAAGGAAAAACTGTTTTACTCGGAGTTACTGCCTCTATCGCCGCATACAAAACCTGTAATCTTGCTCGTATGCTCACCAAGCTCGGTGCTGATGTATACGTTGCTATGACTCCCAATTCACTGAATTTCGTTCATCCGCTGACCTTTGAAACACTTACTCAGCACAAGTGTCTCATTGATTCCTTCGACCGCAACTTTGAATACAGTGTTCAGCACGTTTCTATTGCAAAAAAAGCAGATGTTGTAATGATCGCACCGGCAACCGCCAACGTTATAGGAAAAATCGCCGGCGGTATCGCTGACGATATGCTTACAACAACTGTCATGGCTGCTACCTGCAAAAAAATTATTGCTCCCGCTATGAACCACAATATGTATCACAATCCTATCGTTCAGGAAAATATCGAAAAGCTCAAGTCACACGGCTATAAGATCGTTGAACCAGTAAAAGGTATGCTCGCTAACCGTGATATCGGCGACGGAAAGCTTCCCGATGAAGAAACACTTCTTGAATACATCCTCCGTGAGATAGCCCGTGAAAAGGATCTCGCCGGCAAAAAGGTTCTTGTCACAGCCGGAGCTACCCGTGAAAGCATTGATCCTGTTCGCTTCATAACCAATCATTCAAGCGGAAAAATGGGCTTTGCTATGGCGAAAGCCGCTATGCTTCGTGGTGCAGAGGTAACTCTCGTTGCCGCTCATACCGATGTTGAACCGCCGATGTTCGTGAATGTTGTTCCTGTAAAATCGGCTGAAGATATGTTCAATGCCGTAAAGGAACGCTATCAGGATCAGGATTTCATCATTAAGGCTGCCGCTGTTGCAGATTACACTCCCCTTACAACCGCCGACAGCAAAATTAAAAAATCTGACGGCGATATGTCAATACAGCTTAAACGTACTACTGATATTCTCAAATTTATCGGACATAATAAGGGCGAACACCAGATAGTCTGCGGTTTTTCTATGGAAACTGACAATGTTATCGAAAATTCCAGAAAAAAGCTTGCATCCAAAAATGCAGATATGATCTGTGCAAATTCTCTCAGAACTGCCGGCGCCGGCTTCGGAACTGATACAAATATCATTACTATGATAACTCACGACAACGAAAAAGAACTTGAGCTGATGTCAAAATTTGACGCAGCTGACCTGATACTTACCGAACTCAAAAAGCTTAAGGAGGAAAAATAAAATGAAGGTTGCTTTTTTTGATACAAAAAATTATGATATCACATCCTTTGAGCCTTATGCAAAGGAAAAAGGAATTAAACTGAAATTCTATGAAACAAAACTCAACGAGGATACTGTTGACCTCGCAAAAGGCTGCTTTGCTGTCTGCGCTTTCGTCAACGACGTCATAAATGCTGAAGTTATCGACAGACTCTGCGAGCTTGGTGTAAAGCTTCTTGCCATGCGCTGTGCCGGTTACAACAACGTGGATATCAACTACGCAAAGGGTAAAATTGATATCGTCCGTGTACCTGCCTATTCCCCCTATGCAGTTGCAGAACACGCTATGGCTCTGCTTCTTACTTCCGTCCGCAGAGTACACAGAGCATACATCCGTACTAAGGATTTCAACTTCTCACTCAACGGTCTGACAGGCTTTGATCTTCACGGAAAAACAGTCGGCGTTGTCGGTACGGGAAAAATCGGCAGAGTATTTATTGATATCTGCCGTGGCTTCGGTATGAATGTTATTGCATATGATAAATTTCCGGCTAAAGACAGCGGTATCGACTATGTTGAACTCAACGAGCTTTTCCGCCGCAGTGATGTGATTTCGTTCCACTGTCCGCTGACGGAAGATACCTACCACATAGTGAGCAGCGAGACTATCAGCCAGCTTAAAAAGGGCGTTGTGCTAATCAATACTTCCAGAGGTGCTCTCATCGACGCTGAGGCTCTCCTCGAAGGCATAAAAGCACGTCATATCGGTGCTGCATGCCTCGATGTGTACGAGGAAGAAGGAGATTTCTTCTTCGAAGATCTCTCCGGTCATATTATCTCGGATGATATCCTTGCACGACTTATCTCTATGCCGAATGTTATTGTTACTTCACATCAGGCTTTCCTTACTAACGAGGCTCTCGAAAATATTGCACAGACTACTGTCGATAATATCATCACTTACTCAAAAGGCGAAAAAAGCGGTAATGAGATAAATACCTGATAGCATAATAATTGTACTCTTCCAGAATCTTTATATGCCTTTATCGGGGGAAACCTTTCTGAGGAAAGGTTTCCCCCGAGCCCCCTTCCAAAGACTTTTAATACTAAAATTTCCGCCTGACATATCATACTCAAAGAGAAAATTTGAAACTTCTCATTTGTTTTCTAAGTATGATATGTCAGGCGGAAATTTAATACTGAAAGTTTTGGGAAAGGAGTTTGAGGAAGAACCCTTTTTCAAAAGGGTTTTCCTCAATAATGCGTGTAAAGTCTCTAAAAGAATACCATTGTTATTCTATCTGCATTTTTTCTGATTTCAGGATCAGGATTCTGCGGATACTTTCATTAATACGTTCTTCGGTGATAGTTCCGTCCTCAACAGCTTTTTCAAGAGCTTCTACAGCAGCCTTCATATCCTGTGGCATAAGGAGCATATCTGCTCCGGCGTCAACGATTTTAACTGCAAGTTCGCCGGATTCATACATTTCTGTAACTGCCCCCATTGCAAGAGAATCAGTAATTACTACTCCGTCGTAGCCGAGCTTTCCTCTGAGTTCATCAGTAATCATTGTCTTTGAAACTGACGCCGGAAGCTGATCTACAGATGTCATTGTAATATGTCCCATCATTACCATATCCGCACCGGCTTCGATTCCCTTTTTAAAAGCAAGATATTCATTCTGTTCGAGTTCTGCCAGCGTCTTTGCCGAAACAGCCGTACCATAGTGAGAGTCCTCAGCCGTATCGCCATGACCAGGGAAATGCTTCACTGAGCAATACACTCCGCCATCGGAAAATCCCTTGACAGCGGCAGCTACAAGTTCTGCTGTTTCTGCGAAATCATCACTGTAGGCTCTCTGTCCGATTACTGTATTCGCCGGATTAGACCATGTATCCGCAACCGGCGCAAAATCGAGATTGAAGCCTATTGATGAAATATCGCCGGCTATGGTTTTGGCATTACTGTATGCAGTATCTGTACCCTTTTCCTTGTAGAGATACATAGGATCAAATGATGTAGTTCCGAGAGCGTCAGCGCATCGTGCAACATCGCCGCCCTCCTCGTCTATCGCATAGAACAGCGGAATCAAATCTAAATCCTTCTGAATACCCTTTGCGCCGGAAAGCATCTCCTTTGCCTGATCCATTGATTCAAGATTTGCCGAGAAATAGATAAGACCGCCTACCGGATACTGCTCCAGACTGCTTCTTGTAGCATCGCCGGACGCTGTTACAACGTCAAATCCTGTCAGAGATTCGGGAGTTACAATAAACATCTGACAGATTTTTTCATGAAGACTCATCTGCGATATGATTCTGTCGTACTGGTCGAGATTATCAGCTTCATTTCCGGCAGTACTTTCTTCTGTGGTATCCTGTGCATCATCAGATTTAAGAGTTGTTCCGGAGGGCGAAGGCGATTTTTCCTTTTCGCTGTTTTTTATTTCACGAATAAAGACAAATCCTGCACCTGCCGCAATAATAAGCGCAATTATGCAAATAATTATCATCAATTTGTACATGAATCCGCCCGAAGTCTTCTGATTGCTTTTGTTATTCTTCATTCTGTTATCTCCTTCTGCAAAACAGAAAGCAGGTTTCCCTGCTTCCTATTAATATTATTTACATTTATTTACGATTCATACTCGCAGATATATCCGGATTTTCCGTTGAATATATGTGCAAGCTCGGGTGTGAACAGATCATCACGCTGATCGTTCCATGTCCAGCCCTTGCTGTCAACATTCCAAAGCATCAGATACATTTCCGGAGTTCCGTCCACATCATCTCTTGACGGTTCACCGGGATACCATTTCTGATAATCAAACAGCTCGCCGGTTATCCAGTGACCGTATGCCGTACCGTTTCTGACAGAGGTATATCCGCCCATCCACACATACTTTGCGCCGTTTGCTTCTGCAAGATCAACAGCTGTTTTAAGCTCAGCATCAGAAGTGATAGTTATGAGATGACCGCCCCTCTTTATACATTCAGCATTAGCTTCTGCCCAGTTGACATCTGCTTTGATGAACTCGTATCTTGAAGAATGAGCTGCTTCCTTGCGGGCTTCAGTTGGCTTGAACTGCATTTCAGTTACTCCGCCGTAATTTTCATCAGCAACTGCAAGGCTGATTTTTCTTTCCTTTATTGCTTCTTCCTTGGAATCAGAAACATACTCTACGCAGTACATTTCCTTTTCCTGTGCATAGATCTGATCAAGAATCTGGTTCATATCACTGATATTGTTGATATTCCAGTATTGTCCTCCTGTATTTTCTGCAATTCTGTTGTAATCGCTGAGAGAACCGTTTGTGCCGATAATGAATATCGGTACTGAAAGCTCATTTGCTCGCTGAATTACTTCATTTGCAGTATGGGAACTTTCTGTATCATCGCCGTCAGTAAAAGCAATAACACATCTTGCGCCCTTCTGTGCGCCGGAATTGAGTACAGCTTCATAAAGAGCATCATAAAGAGCTGTCATACCATAAGCTGACATATTGTTGATACCATTTTTAAGCAGCTGCGGTTCATTTGTGTATGTACACATATACATTACATAAGTATCAAATGCTATAAGTTCTGCTCTGTCTCCTGAACGGTAATCAAGAGCATCAACGAATTCGCTCATAATTCTCTGCATCTGCGGCAGATCATAACTCATACTGCCGGATTTATCCGCAACAAGAGCAAAGCTTACGCCTTCTTTTCCTTTAAGCTGTTCGATTGATTTTACTTCACGTTCAGCTTCTTTTCCGCCTGAAACAATTTCTCTGATTCCGACATTAGGTGAAGAAAGTGTAACTGCATTTCCGGAATTATCCTCAGCAGTAAAATACACCTTTACAAGAGGATAATTTGAAACGTCAGACGAAACATAGCTTATATTGAGGGGCTGCTTTCCGTTGGCAAGCTGCTGGATTCCGGAAAATCCTGTAGGTTTTGCAGTTGTAGGCTGCGTTGTGAAAAGAGTTGAAGGTTCTGCAACTGTTTTAGTTACAGGCTTTTTTGTTTTCGATGACGTCGTTGTTCTTATATCCTCATCATCGTCGTTTCTGTCTATTTCTGAGGTTATCTCGTCATCCGATGAATCCGGAGAGGATCTGTCTCCGTTCATTACAAAAAAGAGCAATACTCCGCAAAGAGCGATAATGATTACAGTGAGTACAATAAGTACAATTACGATTCCCTTGTTGCCTTTCTTTTCCGGCGGCGGTGACGGCGGATAGTATATAGGAGGGATCCTACCTCCCTGCGGAGAATATCCGCCATTCTGAGGCGGATAAGGCGTTCCCTGCTGATAAGGAAAAGCTGATCCGTTGCCGCCATAAACCTGCGCATTCTGTCCGTTATGCTGCTGATTCTGATTAACCTCTGCTGGTTCTGCAAGAACAGTATTATTTAACGGTAAAGTCTCATTTTTCTGAGATGCACCACATTCAGTACAGAAAACAGCATCGTCAGACAACTGACTTCCACATTTATTGCAATACATAGATCACTTCTCCTTTTTCCGGCTGTAAATTATTCGCCGTTTTTATAAAATGCACAAAAAAAAATCATAATTTGCACAAATCACATTTAAGATTACTATAATTATACCACTTTCTTTTTTATTTGTCAATTTATTAATGCATTGCTAAGTGTAAAATTTAACATACTATTTTTGTTATATCATACAGAAAACAATTATTTCATTCATTTTCTCCACTACATCTTCAAAAAATGAGTTGCCAATTATGTACTATTTATGTATAATAAAAATATCTGGAAAAAGTATCGGCCCCTACAAATTATAAGGAGTGAGACTGAATGAATCTTAAAAAAATTATAGGTAGATTTGCAGCTGTATTTACAGCTACCACACTCGCAGCTTCAGCTATATATATTGCTCCGGAGGATATCGCTCCTGAGACTTTCGATGTATTCGCTGCTTCCGACTGCGTTGTGGATACAACCACAGAATATCAGCTTATCAGAGGTTTCGGCGGAATCAATCATCCTGAATGGACAGGTAAGGATATGACTGACTCACAGAGACAGACAGCTTTTGGAAACGGATCCGGCGAAATGGGACTTTCCGTTCTCCGTGTGTTCGTAAACCCTGATAAAAACCAGTGGAGCAAGGCTGTTCCTACTGCTAAATTCGCACAGGAAAACGGCGCATATGTATTCGCTTCACCATGGGAACCGCCTTCAAGCTTAGCTCAGCCCGGCGACGGTTCATTCCAGGGAGGAAAAGTTCATCTTCCCAAGTCGAATTACGGCGCATACGCTCAGCATCTTAACGACTTCGGTACATATATGAAGAATCAGGGTGTTGATCTTTATTCTATCTCAGTTCAGAACGAGCCTGACTACGCTCACGACTGGACCGGCTGGACTTCCGACGAAACAACGGATTTCCTTGCAAATTACGGAGATAAGATCACCAGCACAAGACTTATGTCGCCTGAATCCTTCCAGTACACAAACAAGGATTACTACAGCAAAATCCTCAACAACTCAAAGGCAATGGCAAACTGCGATCTTTTCGGTACTCATATGTATGGTACACAGAGAAGCCAGATGGACTTCCCCGCTCTTGAAAACTGCGGCAAGGAAATCTGGATGACTGAGGTTTACGTTCCGAACAGTGAAGCTGATTCCGCAAACCGCTGGCCTGAGGCTCTCAAGGTTTCTGAAAACATCCACAACGCAATGGTTGTAGGAAACATGAGCGCTTATGTATGGTGGTACATCAGAAGAAGCTACGGTCTTATGGACGAAAACGGAAAAATCACCAAGAGAGGCTATAATATGTCTCAGTACTCCAAGTGGGTACGTCCCGGTGACAGAAGAATCGAAGTTACTGAACAGCCCGCAAGCAACGTTCTCGTTTCAGCTTACAAAAACGACAACAAGCAGGTAACTATCGTTGCTATCAACAAGGGCGACAGCACATATACTCAGAGCTTCAGTATCGGAAGCGGCGAAAAGATTATCGACGTTGACCGCTACAGAACTTCAGCAAGCGAAAATCTTGCTCTTACAGAAAATCTTGAAAACAACGGCAGCGGATTCTTCGCTTCCCTCCCCGCACAGAGCGTTTCAACTTTCGTTGTATCTCTCGAAGGCAGCGGTGTTACTCCCGGAACTCAGCCTGACGAAAACGGCTGGTTCTTCCACGATGAGTTTGAACAGGATACTTGTTCATGGGAAAGCAGAGGCGCATCCTCTATCCTCACAAGCGGCAGAACAGCCATGGAAGGCAAGGAAGCTCTCCTCGTTCAGGAAAGAACTTCTTCATGGCACGGCGCCGGCAAGCCCCTCAATCCTAAGGTATTCGTTCCCGGTCAGGAATTCAGTTTCAGTGCAGATGTAATGTACTTCGACGGCGATTCCACAACTCAGTTCTACATGAAGTTACAGTATACCGGTTCTGACGGTGAGCCTCACTACAGCACGATCGCTGAGGCTAAGGCTCTCAAGGGCGAATGGGTACAGCTTGCAAATGCAAACTACACTATCCCCGCTGACGCTACAGATATGCTTCTGTATATCGAAACAGCTGATACAACAAATAATTTCTACATCGACGAAGCTATAGGTGCACTTCCCGGCACTAAGATCGAAGGTCCTGCACCTATCACATTCACTCTCGGTGATATCGACAACGACGGCGTAATCGATGCATTTGACGTTCTTCTTGCAAGAAAGGGCTCTATCAGCGGTGTATTCGCTACAACTGCAAGAACTCTCGCAGCTGACGTAAATCAGGACGGCAAGAACAATATCGCAGACGCTGTTATGATCCAGAATTACGTTCTCAGAAGAATCAGCAATTTCTCAAAATCCAATTCATCATCTGATGATAGTTCATCAGATGACGGTTCTTCATCTCAAATGCGAACAATATCTGAATACACTCCCCTTGTACAGGCAAAAATCATGACAAGTGAACCGGAAAGCGCAAAGCAGCAGCAGTCAGGCGTTCAGTACGGTACATTACAGTCAAAAAGCTACTATTCACAGTTCTGCGGCAGAGAAAAGAAGTATAATGTACTTCTTCCTGCCGGATACTCAACTGATAAAAAATATCCCGTTCTCTACGTTATGCACGGCTACTGGGAAAATCAGGACAGAATGATAATCAAGGGAAACGGCACAATGTACACAAAAGAGATTATCGGTAATGCAATCGCTGAAGGCGCTGCAAAGGATATGATCGTTGTATTCCCCTACATCTACTCCAGCCAGTCACAGGATGACTGCTCTGCAATGGATGACGCAAACAATATCGCATACGACAATTTTGATACAGTTCTTGTTAACGAGCTTATGCCCCTTATCGAAAAGGAATACAGTGTTGCAACTGGCAGAGCAAATACCGCTATCACTGGTTTCTCAATGGGCGGACGTGAGTCTCTTAACATCGCAATGAAGCACCCTGATCTTTTCGGTTATGTAGGCGCTATCTGCCCTGCTCCCGGAGCTTCAGGCGCATGGAAGTTCTCCTCTGAGGAAGCTGCTCCTTCACTTATCCTTATCACTGCCGGCGGCAATGATACAGTTGTTTACAGCACTCCCGAAGGATATCACAACAACTTCACAAAGAACAACGTGCCCCACATCTGGCACTATTACGAAAGCGGATACCACGGCGACAACAGCATTCATGCTCATCTTTACAACTTCGTTCGTGCAGTATTCCAGGCTTAATTCAAGAAATCTTCTATAATTCCCCCCATAGCTGACAGGTTTGACCTGTCAGCTTTTTTTATCTCCTTATCCTATAAAAAACAGCTGCTTCTGACATCAGCCAGAAGCAGCCATTTGTTATATTATAGTGCTATGCGGATCAATTATAATTACTCAGGAAGATTGCCGAGTTTCAGAGTATATCTCTGAACTGCAAGAGCATCCTTGTTTGTCAGACCATCGCCGTTGCCGGAAACATCAGAATTAGCCGCACCCTGTGCTGTCATAGCGTTTTCATTTGTACCGCCTACGCCATATTCGTCAGGATTTCCGATTGCCTGCATGATAAGAACTGCATCGTTGAGGAGAACCTTACCATCGCAGTTAGCGTCACCGTAAACTGTAACTTCCGGATCATCAGGCTGAGACTGCGGTATAAATACAGAAGCGATCTCAGAATTGTTCTTGATAGCGTCGAAGTAGATTTCGCCCCATTCTGTGAGCTTTGTACCGTCCCAGCTGCTTACGAGGTCAAGATACTCAACACCGCCGCTGTTGCCCATCCATGACCATGCAATGTAGCCCATGTTATTCTGCTTGCAGTAGCTCATAACTGTTGCTTCATCAACATCGCCGTCAGTGTGCTTGAGACCAAACTCACCAACAAGTACAGGAGCACCGCACTCGAGAGCACCGTCAATGTTATTCTTTACCATATCAGCAGTACCGCCTGCGTACTCATACATGTGGATTGAGAATACTGTATTCTTTTCAGGATCTGATGCAAATACTGAAGCACCTTCGTCCTTGATTGATGTAGGATACTGTCCCCAGCCTGCACTGTCGATCATGATCATGTTCTTGATGCCAGCATCACGAACAACCTTGATAGCAGCCTTACAGCCGTCAGCCCAGCCAGCGCTGTTCCAGTCGCCGTACCATTCATTAGCGATGTTAAGGATAACATACTTGCGGTTTGCATTGAGGAGATCTGCCATTGTTGCCCAGTATTCAGCAGCAGCTACGATATCTGAATTGGAATTGCTGCCTGTTGCATCGTGTGCTTCAAGAATACAGATCTGCTTGTTTTCGATACACCAGCCTATGATGTCCTCGATTTCAGAAACAGAAGTCTTATCCCACTTAGCTCCGTCTGAACATACAACACGAACGCAGTTTGTGCCAAGACCAGCAGCTGCCTTGATAGACTGCTCTGTCTTATCCTTGTACCAAGCGTGTGCAATATTTACACCACGCATTTCAAATGCATTGCCGTTTGCGTCACGGATTGTCTGTCCGTCAACATAGAATCCCTTGCCGTCATTCTGTGAAGGAATTGAAGGACCAGGTGTAGGTTCGTCTGTCTTCATTGTGTAAACTCCAGTGATATTGATTCCGGACTTATCTTCTGTAGCTGCACCATCCTTTTCAGCGTACCAGATCTGTCCTTCGTATGTTTTTGATGTGCCGAGTTCTGCCTTGATTGCCTCGATAAGAGCTTCGTCCTCGACAACCTCTGTTCCGAGTGAGCAGTTGAGGAAGTTATCAAATACGTTTACCTTTATGGCACCGCTCTTTTTTGCTTCCCACTTAATATTTACCCAGTAGTATTCGCCATTGAGAGGGATAGATACTCCAAGACCGCCGTTTGCATATGTCACGTCAGAAGGAATATCAACTGTAATATAGAATTCTTCAACAGCTTCAGGAAGTGTAACCTTGAAGTTGCCTGTTGTGCTGTCCTGTAAAACCTTTCCGTAATTCTTGTCGGGATCTGCTACTGTTGTTGTAGTTGTTGTAATAGGCTTTGATTTTGTAGTTGTTGTAGGAATAGGTGTAGGTGTAGGTGTTGATCTTGAATAAAGATTTGTCGGAAGTTCGTCAAGAGTGATGCAGTAATCGCTCTGATACATCTTGATTGTGTCTTCCTTTGTATTGAATACAGGATCAGAAAGGAAGTTTATATCTGAGCTTCCGCCGTCGTACCATGTACAGAAGTAGAGCCAGCCAGCCTTTTCAGCAATGAGATTGTCAACTGTTGAGAAACAGTCATTTTCAGCCATTGCTACCATTTTCTTGCTGTCATACTTTTCCATGATTCCGTAGAATGTTGAGCTGATAGCACTGTCATTGTGCTTGAGAACAGGGCTTCCTGTTGACCAGTCTGTGCAGTTGTACTTATCGTAACCGATAATATCTACATAAGCGTCGCCGGGATACCAGTTTTCAGATGTAGAGAAGTTGTAGCTGTTCCACTCCCAGATAAGGTTGTGACAGCCGAAATCATTTGTGAGTGTCTCATAAGTGTAGATCCAGAGCTTCTTGTAAGCTTCAGAGCCTTCTCTG
>JAFXEJ010000109.1 GCA_017513795.1 Ruminococcus sp. | reverse complement strand
TGATCGGGATATTCTTTCCATGATATTCAAGCTCATTTAATTTCATTTCACTATCTCCTTATATGGAAAAAAAGGAGCGAGAAGACTCGCTCCGTTTATGTCGTTTACAGCGTCGGCGTCGAGCCGAAGAGACTCTCCATGTAAGTCTGAGCATCGCTCATCGATGTGAACTCCTCAGCCTTTGACCACTCGCCGTCGCCCCTTGTCATGACCTGACCTTCCATCGTGATCGTGCCGAACTCAATGCTCTCAGCTCTGGTATTATCTTCCTGAGCTGGCTCTGAGAACTGCACTTTGGACAGGAACTCGACCTTGTATTTGTATACTCCGCCGACGACCTTCGTCACGATACGAGCGAGCCCCAGATAGGGAGCCATATCGTCGACTTTCCTCGTTATGACACCGCTTGAGATAGTGTGCCCCAGCATCCTTGCTTGCATCTCGAGATTGTCGTCGTCGAGACCTATCGACACAGTACCCGACTGGAAGCTGGTATCTGATTCTGCGACGCCGTCGTCAGCACGAAGCACAGCGTTGTTGCTTGTGATCGAGACAGAGCAGTTTATAGCCTTAGCTGGCTTGTATCCTTTGCCATAGCTGTATGTGACTGTTCCCTGTGATTCTGTCTCTACAAGCTGACCAAACATAAAATTGCGAAGTCCAATTTTTGCCATTAAATAGTCACCTCATTATTTTCGTTTTCTGCTTGGACGATATAAGCGAAGTTATACGTCCTGTGATAATATCTTGTGTCAGTCTCGTACATCATGCCCGATGATCTCGAAGGCTGATATACGAAGCCGAGTGATCCTAATTCCGTCTTTAATTTCTCGAATATCTCAATATAGTCGCTTTTAGCATATACGTCGAAGTCATAATATCCGACGAACATCTCCTGATCGTCGTCGCCAGCGAAGACGTTATCCTGATCGGATTCTGTGAAAACGACATACGGCTCGCCATGACCGAAATAATAAGCATATACGACTGGGATCTGAACGCCGTTCACATAGAAATTCTGAAACGCTCTTGCTATAAAATCGATCATCATTCCAGTAATCCTTTCGAGAGCTGTCTCTGTACCTTCAGCATATGCTCAATGACGACAGCTCCTTTGAACGCTTTCCGAAAGAACGGCTTTTTCGGGAATGGATTTCCGCTTCTGCCGTATTCATACAGATTCGCTAAGAACGGGATCGGGACGCCTTTCGTCGTCGTGTACAGCGACCCGTTCGCTCCTCGCCTTGTAAAGCTCGATCTCGGCGGAGTAAATGGCAGATATCCTGACATATAGACTTTTGTATTTATGCCCCCGTCCGTCGGCGTGAAGTATGTCTTCGATAGCTTGACGCCCTGAGCGAGAGCTTTGTCAGGAACTGTCATCATGACTGTGTTCGCTACGACTTCCGCTCCAGCTCGTGTCATCTCTTTTATGATGTACTCCGAGTGTTGCATGAGCCAGTTTACGTCCTTGATCACGTCGTTCGGCAAGATCGCCGTGAACTTAGCCATTAATGAGTGATCTCCTTCGCCTGAATCTCGAGCTCGACGTTCGCTTCATCGACGTTGTTTAAGTATTCGATGGTGTACGTCTTCGAGCCGTAAAGGATAAGCATATCTCTCGTGATGGCTGTATGCGGAAACCGAATCGTGAAATTCGTCAGAGCCTTTTCAAAATCGCTATCATTCCTGATCAGCGTGATGCCCCTTGTCGTCTTGACTCTTGCGTATGCTGTCAGGACTTTCGCTCCCGTCGTTATCTGCTGAAAGCCGTTCGTCGTCGATATGGCTCTTTGATATATCTCGATCTTGCGATTATAGTCGCCAGCGTTCACGTTATGACCTCGTTTTCCAGCTCCACAGGGAGCAGATTGATACTGTGAAGATTCAGGATAGATTCGACTGTTCGATTGACGTTGCCTTTGTCAACATACAGCGTCCTCGTGTCCCACATATCTTGCACCAGCACCAGCACCGCATACACCATATCAGTATATGTATCGAGATTGCTCTGCCCTGTGTAGCTTTTGATATATTCTTTAGCGACGTTTAAGAGACTTCCGAGAAGCGTTTCGTCCGACTGCGAAGCGTCGGGGATGCGGAGATATTCGACTAAATCGGAGACAGCGATGTCGCTGACTTTAGTTATTGACATATTGCGTCCCCCTTTCTAAAAGGAAAGGGAGCGGAAGATCTCCGCTCCTTTTCGTGTTTATTAGACTGTTGCGGAACCGAGCTTGATCCTTGCGAGCTTCTGAGCGTTGCAGACTTTAGCGTCGAACTCTACGAAGCCGAGCAGACCGATCTGATGCTCTTCAGCGAATCTTTCCTCAAGTCGCCTGATGTTCGGCTCTTCTGCGAGATGTACAGCGAGACCAGAAAGATCGCCGTAAATAACGGGGATGTTGTTCGCTGTTCCTAACTGCTGGCAGTTTGCATCGCAGTAAACTTCGTTCCCGAGCAGTCTGTAACCCCAGCGAGCTGTGAAGTCTCTCTCGAGCAGATAATTGTTCTGTCCATCTTTAAGCGTTCTGATCGCTGTCCTTGTAGTCGGATGCATGATCCAGATGCTGTTCTGCTTATAGATGTCGGGAACGAGCTCCTGAGCCTTGATAAGATCATCTGCATTGATGGTGTTATTTGCGACAGCAGTCACAGTCTGTCCTGAAGGAATACCAGTCAGACCCTCGATGCTGGGCGAAGAAGCGTTTCCGAGGATGAGCTTCTGATTCAGGAATATAGCGATCTCCTCAGCCATCTTATCGACGACGAATCCGACTATGTCGTAATCGGTAGCATTGATAAGGGAGATGGAGACTCTGCACAGAATCCTTGCGAGATAGCTGGAGAGCTGTACTGACTTCAGAGCGACGGATGTTCCGTCTGTAGTAGCGGAGCCTTCAGTCACGAAGCTCATAGCGATGGTGCTGTTGCTCGAATCATATGCTGGGAGAGTGATGTTCCCTTTCTCGTATATCTTGAGAGCTCTCTCAAATACGGGAGAAAGAGCTACGACTTCGTCGATGATCTCGCCCCATACTTTAGTCGGGATAACAGCTCCAGCAGTCGATTTTGTGGTAGGAGCATCAGAATTTACGATTCCCCTGATGGTGTTCGCAAACTGCTTAACTTCTACGTCTTCGGGTGTAAGGTTTTTAAATTCTCTCATTTCAACAAACTCCTTTTTTTCTTCGTTGATTTTATTGATGATGTTTTCGACTTCCGTCTTGGAAGCATTAAAAAAGGAAGTCTCATCGTCTGTGAGCTTCCTGTTTTCGTCCTTTGCTCTTGCGAGCGTGTTTTCCATCTGCGAGATAAGATCGTCTCGCTTTTCTTCTAATTCTTTTAGCATCAAGTCATCTC
>JAFXEJ010000108.1 GCA_017513795.1 Ruminococcus sp. | reverse complement strand
CGATTCCATACGAGCAAAGGTATCCTGCATGCGTTTTTCGGGGGTAACATAGGATACATACTCAGCAAGAATCTGATTGATCATGTTGGAGCGGTTGGTGTTGTGTCTGTATGCGAGACGGTCGATCTGTGCAACCACATCGTCAGACAGAACAATAGAATATACGGATTTTTGCATTGGCTTTCTCCTTTTCCTGTTTCTGTGATTATTATATCATGTTTTGTTTAATTTGTCTATACCTGAAAAAAGAAAATTATGTGATAATTTGTGGAAGTCAGGAATATTTTTTAATCAATAGGGGGAATACTCGGCTTTTTTGGGTGCTTGGGAAAGTATGTGTAAAAAATATATAGGAAATGTAGGGTGCGATGCCCACATCGCACCGTAGACATATTACATTCATAACGGGCGGATGTAGGCATCCGCCCCTACATAAAAAATAAAACAAAAAATATGTTTGCCCACGAAAATTTTACACATACCTTGGGAAAATAGTTCTTGACAAGTCTCTTAAAATATATTATAATAAGAGTTACTGTAATTTATGTAAGGAGTGCATTGAAATGGCTTTGAAAAAAATGTCCAGAGACAGCTATGAAAAGCTTCTGGCTGAGCTTGATGACCTTAAAATCAATAAACGTAAGGAAGTTGCCGAGAGACTGAAGGTAGCTCGTTCATACGGAGACCTTTCCGAAAATGCTGAGTATGATGAGGCAAAGAATGAACAGGCTATCCTTGAAGCTCAGATTGCTGAACTTCAGTACACTATCGACAATGCTGAGATCGTTGACGAATCCAGCATCTCTGTTGATGAGATCGGAATGAGTTCAAAGATCACTATCAAGCGTCTTGATACCGGTAAGATTGAAACATTCACTATCGTCGGAACAAACCATGCTAACGTAAGAGAAGGAAAAATCTCAGACGAATCACCGATTGGCAAGGCTGCAATGAAGAAGAAGGTCGGAGATATTTTCATAGTTGAAGCTCCAGCAGGTGAGCTCAGATTCGAGGTTGTGGAAATTTCCAAGTAACCGGAGCATATCTTTTGCGGCGCAGACGATATCTACAAAGCGCTGCTTGCAGAAAGGAAAGTAAAAACAATGAGTGAAAACATTGAGAATCAGGTTCAGGAAGAGCCTGTTGTTGATATAAATATCCTTAAAAAGGATCGTCTTGACAAGCTTGCTGCTCTCAGAGAAGTTGGCAGAGATCCATATCAGATCACAAAATTTGATGTAACTGGTCTTGCTGCTGACTATAAGGCAGAATATGAGGCTAAGGAAGCTGCAATTCTTGCTGAGGCAGGCGATGACGAGGAAAAGGCAAAGGCTGGAATTGAGGCTCTTAATGAGAATATTGTACGTCTTGCTGGACGTATCATGAGCTGGCGAGATATGGGTAAGGCAAACTTTATTGATATTCGTGACGGCTCTGACAGAATTCAGGTATATATCCGTTCCAACGAGGTTGGCGCCGATCTTTTCAAGGAATTCAAGAAAAAGTGGGACATCGGTGATATTATCGGTGTTGAAGGCTTTGTATTCAGAACAAAGAAGGGCGAAATTTCAGTTCATGCAAAGAATATCGTACTTCTTTCAAAGTCACTTCTTCCTCTTCCCGAAAAGTGGCACGGACTCAAGGATCAGGATATGAGATACCGTCAGCGTTACGTTGACCTTATTGTAAATCCTGATGTAAAGGATACATTTGTAAAGAGAAGCCGCATTATTACTGAAATCAGAAATTATCTCGACAATCTCGGCTATATCGAGGTTGAAACTCCTGTGCTTCTTCCTATCCAGATCGCTGCTGCTGCAAGACCGTTCAAGACACACCACAATACTCTTGATATGGATATGTTCATGCGTATCGAGACAGAGCTTAACCTTAAAAAGCTTATCGTTGGCGGTTTTGACCGTGTTTACGAGGTGGGAAGAATCTTCCGCAACGAGGGTATGGATACTTCACACAACCCTGAGTTCACTACAATCGAGATGTATCAGGCATATACCGACTATATCGGCATGATGGATATCATCGAGAATATGTACAGAACTATCGCAAGAAATGTCTGCGGAACTGCTAAGATCACATATCAGGGCGTTGAGATCGACATGGAAAGCCCGTGGGAGCGCCTTACAATGGCTGAGTCGGTAAAGAAATATGCTGGTGTTGACTACAACGACTGGGCTACTGATGAGGATGCAAGAGCTTGCGCTAAGGCTCACGGCGTAGAAGTTGAAGAAGGCAAGAACGCTACAAAGGGACACGTTCTTATTGCATTCTTTGATGCATTTGTTGAAGATAAGCTTATTCAGCCTACAATTATATATGATTATCCTGTTGAAAATTCACCTCTTGCAAAGAGAAAGCCTACTGATCCGGCATTTACTGAGCGTTTTGAATACTTTATCTACTGCCGTGAAATGGGAAATGCCTTCTCTGAGCTTAATGATCCTATTGATCAGAAGGAGCGTTTCGTACAGCAAGTTGAAGCAAGACGTGCTCTCGGCGATAATACAGGCGAGGTTGATGAGGACTTCGTAACAGCTCTTGAATACGGACTTCCTCCGACGGGCGGTCTTGGCTTTGGTCTTGACAGACTTGTAATGCTTCTTACAGACAGTCCGTCTATCAGAGACGTACTTCTCTTCCCGACAATGCGTCCGTTAGGCTAATCGTTCTGAAATGAAGGATAAAGATAAAGAAAATAAGCCGGCTTCTCCTGTTGAAGACGACGACAGACTTGATATAAAAAAGAGCGTCTTTGAAGTCAATAAAGAACTTCGTATCCAGCGTCAGAAGGAAGAAGAAGCTCAGCAGGAAGAAATCAGGCAGCGTATCGCTGAACGTGAAAAAAAGCGTCAGGAGGAATACGACAGACGTATCCTTGAAGAAAAAAAGGAACTCATGCGTCTGAAACAGGGAATTATCGAGGAATCCGAGGAAATTCACGAGGAAACAGAGGAAAAGGTAAAGCTGTCTTTCTGGAAAAAAATCGGAAATTTTCTCTACCATAATAAGTGGTGGCTCGGAATAGCGGCGGTATTTGTACTAATTGCCGGTGTTCTGGTGCACAATGTGCTTACAAAAAAGAATCCGGATGTTATTGTTCTTGTTGTATGCGGTGACGGTACGATAGGAAATTCGCCTCAGCTTAAAGAGTACATTGATGATATGTCAGAGGATTTCAACGATAACGGAAAAAATGAGGGTGCTGTATATTTTATTCACAGACCTGATAATGCTGCCGGAGGAT
The DNA here is from genome assembly GCA_017513795.1 of Ruminococcus sp. Lineage (GTDB taxonomy): Bacteria > Bacillota > Clostridia > Oscillospirales > Ruminococcaceae > Ruminococcus. The sequence continues at coordinate 394 of JAFXEJ010000108.1, read as the reverse complement.
ATGCCAATGGTTCTGATACAAGTCTTGTGACGCAGACAAACAGTGCTGAAAGCGTTATTGTCATCGGTGACAGTAAATTTCTTGAGGCTGTTGATCCGGAGCGGGATCTGATTGATCTTAGTGAGATGTTCCCTGATAATATTAATATCAGAAGCGGCAGATTCTATCTGAAAAACACAAATTTTGCAGAACGTGCCGGTCTTGAAGAAAGTGATATTCCGTATGATCTTTTTATTGCAGTAAGAAAGCCGCAGCGTCTTCTTTACACTACCGAAGAAGATATGCAAAAGACTCTTGAAAAGGATCTTCCGGTTCTTGAAAAGATCATTAATGATTTATCGGAATGATATGAATATGCTGAGAAAGCGATACATGAATGTGTATCGCTTTTTTT
>JAFXEJ010000107.1 GCA_017513795.1 Ruminococcus sp. | reverse complement strand
GGAGATTTTGTATGTGGAAAAGCATATATCACTGCACTCAAATGTTATCTAAATAATTTTGTGAGTAAAGGCATAGGGTATGATGATATAAAGGCGGTTTTATTATCAGGATTTGATGTATCATCACTTGATTACTTAAAAGAAAAGATTTTAAAATATTTAGCTATAGTTTAAATAAAACCTAATTCCGCAGAGTTCGCAACTCTCAAACCACTAAGAAGCAATATGATTACAGGATTTTTTACCTCTTTTTATAATGCTTTACAACTTCATCCATTGGGCGAAATGAACTATGACCGATACGAGATTCTTATCGTGTATAAACTGTTTTTTCATCTGTTTAGCGTTTTGAGTTTTGCGGAATTAGGTAAAATATAGGAATGATACATGATATAATGTCTGTTTTACAAAAGAGCAGGCATTATATTTTTGTTGACTTTTTCGAAAAAGTATGTTATAATAAAGTTGGTTCAAAAAAAGTAAATTATACATAAGGAGGATGATAATTTATATGATTTATGGCTATTGCAGATGCAGTACCATCGAGGGGAAGCAGGATGTTAATCGTCAGAAAAGGGAGTTAAAATCAATGGGTGTTTCGGATTCCTGCATTTATATGGAATACGAAAGTGGAACGAAGGTAAATCGCCCAGAACTGATGAAACTGCTTAATACAGTGCAAACGGGTGACACGATAGCTACAACGGAAATCAGCAGAATTACTCGAAGCACCAAGCAACTCTGCGATATTATTGAGCTTGTTAAAGAAAAGCATCTTAAATTGATTATCAAGGATAGTATCACGATAGATTGCACTGACAGTAAACAAATAGATGCAATGAGCAACGCTTTTTTACAAATAGCCGCAGTTTTTGCCGAGCTTGAACGTAATATGATTTGCGATAGAGTAAAAAGCGGAATGAACAATGCAAGAGCGAAAGGTGTCAAGCTCGGCAGACCCGCATTAACGGTTGACAAAATCCCTACCAAAGTAGTAGCACTATTTGAACGATACAGAGAAAAGCAAATCAGCAAAACTGAGTATGCGAAATTGTGTGACATCAGCCGCCCCACCTTGAATAAATACATCTCAATACTAACAGATAAATGACCGATGTAAAAATAAACCCTGTAAACGAAATAATCGGTTATTACAATGCATTTACCACATTTTTTGACATTTAGAAAGCCGAAAATAGACGTAAAAGAAATCAACTGATTTTTTTTACACATTATTATATAAAATTTCAAAGTTGAAGGAGGAAGTAATCTGAAAAGAATAGCAATTTATTCCCGTAAATCAAAATTTACGGGCAAAGGAGATAGTATAGAAAATCAAATAGAAATGTGTAAGGAACATATACATAAATATATTTGTGAATCCGATGAATGTGAGATATCAATATATGAAGACGAGGGTATATCAGGTAAAACGCTTGATAGACCTCAATTTAGACAATTTATGAAAATTGAAGAAAGTACTCCTTTCGATTTTCTTGTTGTTTATCGTCTTGATAGAGTAAGTAGAAATGTAGGTGACTTTTCAAGCTTAATTGAAAAACTGAATTCGTTAGGTACTGATTTCATTAGCATTAAGGAAAAATTTGACACTTCAACTCCAATGGGTAGAGCGATGATGAATATTGCGGCTGTATTTGCTCAACTTGAACGTGAAACCATTGCTGAACGTATCAAAGACAATATGTATCGCCTTGCAAAATCAGGACGTTGGACAGGTGGAAAACCACCAATCGGTTACAAGAAATTAGCCCACACATATAAGGATGCTAACGGCAAAGAAAAAACTTACTTTACTCTTGATATTGATGAAGAACAAATTGAACTTGTTAAACTCATATTTGCGAAATACAGCGAACTTCAGAGTATAAATGCTGTTGAGCAATACTTAAATAAAACCAAGAATCTTACTCGCAGGGGAAATCATTGGGATAAAGCCAATGTAAAACGTATTCTTACAAATCCAGTATATTGTTCAGCGGACAAAGAAAGTTTAAAATATTTCACTGAACTTGGGTGTAATGTCTGCTTTGATGAAAACGATTGCGATGGAAAAAATGGTATATTGCCTTATAGTCGTCATAGCGGTCAAAAAACTAATACGCCAGATAAATGGCTGATTACGGTTTCAACTCATAGAGGGTTGTTCAGCGGAGCAGAGTGGATAAGGATACAAAGATTATTAGAGCAGAATGGTAAGAATAAATATGGTGGTATTAATAATACAAAGAGAAGTTTAAACCCAAGGTCTTACCTGTCAGGCATATTGGTCTGCCGTTGCGGTTCTTATATGAGACCTAAAATCTATGGTTCTGGCATCATGTACTATATGTGTGAGAATAAAGAAAAAACAAAGAAAGCAGATTGCGATAACTGTAATGTAAATGGAGATGAACTCGATAAACTTGTTATGCAGGAGATTTTTCAATATGATGTGGAAGGTAGCTGCGTAAATGTTCAACTTTCAGCATTACGCAAAAAGATTAATGCTGTTGAAGATGATATAGCAAAACAAATAACAAAGCTTAAATCCCAAAAAGTTGAAAACGAAAAATCAATAAAAAGATTAATAACAGCAATATCTACTGGTGCAAATGAATTGACTATTTCACATATAAATGCTCAAATCGCAGAGTTAACTGATAGCAATACCTTTATTGATGCTCAATTGACAGAATTAGGTGATGTTGAAAAATTACAGGCTCAAATGCATGTTAATTTGAACAATGTTGAAGAAGCGATAGTGTACCTAAAAAATAATTTCGAAAAACTCAGTATTGAAAATAAACGTGAATTCATAAAACGCATTGTTGAAAAAGTTGTTTGGGACGGGGAAAATGCAAGCGTTTTTTGTAAAGGTAGTGCATTACTCAAGTAAGTCCACTGTACTGCCTTCAATCTTTCTTTCCAGCTTTATCATTAATCAGTTGCGGTTGAAGAAGCTATGAAGTAATCCCTACACATAATATTATCCCCTGAATCACGGATTCAGGGGATTTTTTTATTATTCAAATTTGTACTTATGTAAAACTTTATTTAGCTTCCTTATAGATAGAACCATCCTCTATGCTCTGAAGAACACCTGTACAGATCTGTCTCCACTGAGCAACCTCGTTCTCATCATAAGAAACCACCTTTTTAGCCCATGTTGTACAGTGAGCACAGGCATTAGGCGCTGTCTTGCCCTTTTCAAGGATGTCGTTTACACAAAGTGATTCTGAACATTTATTATTATTGATGAAATGTTCGATAAATCCATCGAGCTTCTTATTGTCAACATAAATCTTGGGAAGATGCATAGTTCTTCCGTAAGCCATCATTGCTTCAGGCTTAAGCATATCCATCCATCTCATATTGGGAATGCCCTTTGGAGGTCCGCCTGCACCAAATGGAGGCATACCAGCCGGAGGTCCACCAACACCAAACGGAGGCATACCAGCCGGAGGTCCGCCTGCGCCAAATGGAGGCATACCAGTAGGCGGTCCGCCCGCACCAAACGGAGGCATACCAGTAGGAGGTCCACCAGCGCCAACAGGAGCATCATCAGCACCAGACTGATCGGGACGTGTAGCGATAGTCTTAGCCTGCGGCCAGTTTACGATATCAAGAAGATTTCCGTCATAAGATTCTTCCATATAGCTCTTGATTACATTGTGAAGGAAATCTGTTGTTCTTGTTCTGTCGATAAGCTTGATAGAGAAATTCTTATTGCCTGTTTCCTCAGCAAGTTCACGATAATAGTGTACATCCTCGGGACGGATAAACTCAGCTGTGAGAATAGCTGCCGGATCTGTTATTTTCTTGTAAGCACAGTTGATAAGTGAATAGTCCATTGAGAACTTTTCAGGATCAGAGTGACCAACGAAACAACCATGCGCAAGACGGAATGGACATTCTCTCAGGCAGAGATTGTTTGCTATTACACGAAGGTGAAGGTCTGTATCCTTATACTGAGTAAGAAGCTGTCTGAGGAGATCAAATCTTCTGTTGAAGCTATGATCAAGTGTGATCTCGTCAACACCCCAGTTCCTCCAGTACTCAATGTGCTGAATTGTTGTGGGATAAGCATAAAGTCCGAGTGTTACGAAAACATCTTTGAATTCTCTCTTAATATATTTGATAAGAATAGGAGAGTTAAGAGTAAATGCTCTGATGCCCATATCATACATTGTATGTATGAATGTACGAATTTCCTTACCAACTACCGGATCAAGCTCATTCTGATCCATAGAGAGAGGATTAATGAGGTAGTTGAAAGTTATGTCACGCTTATTACATTCCTTTACATAATCAGCAAACTGATCTAATGTAAAATCAGGAATGGTAGAAGCTGTACGTCCTCCGGGAAGACCATCGTGCTTCAGCTTACCGAAAAAGCTTGTAATAGCGTGTTTTTTGTCGTACTGATCGACAAAATCAAAGAGCTTGTAATCAAAATTACAGCCCAGATCAAAAGAAATAGAATCAGTGTTCAAAACAATTCCCCTTTGCAAATAGTATATTTGTATCCAAATTATACAAACAATAATATTATACTCTTTTTTTACAGATATGTCAACATTTTCTGAATAGATTATTTTTTTGTAATTACTTTGAATTTTATATAATCTGCCAAAGAACAATGCAGCAACAACTATATGAACACCGAAATCCCGGAAATTTATCCCCTGAAATGTGATTTCAGGGGATTTTTTACACATCATATTAAAGAAACTGACGTACTTCTGCGGAAAGACGATCTTCTTCACAAATTAGCTTCTTTGAAATATCCTTTGATTTTTCATCAGCTGCTTTATACTGGTTCAGATAGCGTGACAATGATTTGATTCCCATATTGCATCCGTCAGTAATGAAATCGGCAACTGCATCGTCTGACGGATCTACTGCAAGAGTCACCTTTGTCTTGAACCACTCCATGCTTTTCGCCATTACAGCCGGTTCTTTTCCGTCATCATGATACTGATCAAGAAGCTTCTGCATATCCTCCCTGATATGCTTATGCTCATCCAGACTATGTTCAAGAATCCCCTTTAGTTCCGGATTTTTCACATATTTTACAGAATCACTGATTGATGTAATCCCCATTTTTACTCCGGCATCGCACTCTCTGAGAAGTCTTACTGTATCCTTTTCGATCATAATAATCATCCTTTCATATTTTCTTTCATGATTATTATGTCTGTTTTTCCGCAAAATATTCATATTATAT
>JAFXEJ010000106.1 GCA_017513795.1 Ruminococcus sp. | reverse complement strand
GCGGTGATGAATTTATAGTTTTTGCGGCCGATTATACTGAATCTGATGCAAAAAAACTTACTGCTGATATCGAGAAGAACATTAAAATAATCAATGAATCCGGTGAGAATCCATTTACTCTTAGCGCAAGTACAGGATATGTAATTGATGTACCTGAAGAAGGTGTAGATATTTTCAGATTTGTTACTGCGGCTGATAATATTATGTACACCCAGAAACGAAAGAAAAAACTTTCGCTTCATCTTAAAAACAAATAAAAATTAAAAAGGACATCCGATGACAGGATGTCCTTTTTGCTGTATTCTAACCTTTTTTCTTTTTCCTAATTATTTTACACGCTTTTTCTCTGAGTGACCTTAGAACCAGAAGTGTTTTGGTATCGTTCGGAAAAATACGCTTCAGAAGAAATATCGAAATTGCAAGAGTAACTATTTTTTCCGGAGAAATAGGAAGCCAGAGAAAAGCAATATACGAGCCCGAAACGGCAACAAGCCAGTTTATTTGGAAATATGTGCCGATTGCGAGGGCTATATACGACCATCCGTTAGTAATCATCCAGGCAATTGCTATGCATAGCAGAAGCCGTGGATTTGTAAAAAATTGCAGCCATTTTTTAATATTTTGTTTCGTTATTTTTTTCATGATCTCTCCATCCCGAGGTGACGTTCTCCCCTATTATAATCGCCCGTTTTCTACGAAAAATTCACTTCATTATAATAATGATATTATATGCTTATTTTATAGCTATATAAAGTATATCACTGTTATGTGTACGATAAACTGTTATTCTGTGTTTGATTTGTGATATTTGTAATTTGCTTTGTTGACAAATGAAAATCATGATGATATAATAATTTATAATTACTATCACATCTGCTGAAATGAGGTGTTTTTTTGTCTGTAAATATTCTTGTAACAGATGATGAAAAAGAAATTGCAGATCTTCTCGAACTTTATCTTAAAAATGAGGGATTTAATGTACTGAAGGCATATAATGGTACACAGGCATTAAATTTTATCTCAGAAGAAGATGTGAGTCTTGCTGTACTTGATGTTATGCTTCCGGATATTGACGGTTTTGAATTATGCCGTGAAATTCGTAAAAATTATACCTTTCCGATCATAATGCTTACGGCCAGAACAGAGGATATTGACAAGATTAACGGTCTTACAATCGGTGCAGATGATTATGTTACAAAGCCTTTTAATCCCCTTGAGCTTATTGCACGAGTAAAAACTCAGCTGCGACGACGGATTCTTTATGATAAAGCGGAAAATTCGGAAAAAGAAATATTGATTGCTGGTCTGACAATTTGTCGTGAAAGTCATAAAGTGACTCTTAATGGCAGAAATCTTGCTCTTACGCCTATAGAATTTGATATTCTTCTTTATCTCTGCGAAAATCAAGGAAGAGTTGTATCTTCTGAAGAACTTTTTGAAGCTGTCTGGAAGGAAAAATTTTATGACAGCAATAATACTGTTATGGCTCATATCGCAAGACTCAGGGAAAAAATGAGTGAAATTCCCAGAAAACCAAAATATATTAAAACTGTTTGGGGAGTAGGGTATACCGTTGAATAAAAAGAAATATCTACGAAGCAGATTTTCAAAGAGAATCATAATAAAGTATATTATTACTTTAATTATTTATACAGCTGTTATTATTACAGGATTAATATTCTGCAAAGCTGTACTTCATACCAGATACTGGTACAGATATGATATCAAATGGGAGATACTTCACTGGCTGGATACATATCGGTATCCTGTAGCCGTTATAGTTATCAGCGTTGGATGGACATTGATTTCATTCTGCTACATAAAAAAATTACTGAATTATCTTGACGCTATTATTTCTGAGTCTGGAAAGCTTGCATCTCCTGAAGGCAGTCAAATAGAACTCCAGCCTGCGCTGAATGATGTTCAGAACGAACTAAATCTTCTTCGTGAACGTGCTAAAAATTCTGCTGCAGCTGCCAAAGAAGCTGAACAGCGAAAAAATGATCTTATAGTTTATCTTGCGCATGATCTTAAAACTCCTTTGACCAGTATTATAGGATATCTTTCGCTTTTATATGACGAGCCTGAAATTCCTCTCGAATCACGCTTGAAATATACCGGCATATCTCTTGAAAAGGCAAAAAGACTTGAGGAACTTATCAATGAATTCTTCGATATAACAAGATTCAATTTAACAAATATATCACTTGAAACAAGTTGTATAAATTTTTCAAGAATGGTAGAGCAGACTGCTTTCGAATTCAATCCTATTATCTCAGAAAAAGGTCTGACATGGCAGCTTGATATAGAGGATAATATAATGCTTTCATGTGATGTAGATAAAATGGAGCGTGTACTTGATAATCTTATAAAAAATGCTGTTTATTACAGTTATCCTGATACTTCTGTGAAAATCAACTTAACAAAGGATAATGAAAATATCATTTTTTCTATTGAAAATAAAGGAAAAACTATTTCTAAAGAGAAGCTTAACAGGATTTTTGAACAATTTTTCAGACTTGATTCTTCACGAGGTACTGAAACAGGCGGTGCCGGATTAGGTCTTGCTATTGCTAAGGAGATTATTGAACTTCATAATGGTAAAATTTATGCCGATAGTCAGAATGAACATATTATATTTACTGTAAAGCTCCCATTGTAAGAAAATCGTAAGATTTCCGTGGAAAAATTTAATATATTCCGTATTAAATGTGAAAACATAATAGCATCCGCTGTGGTAAAATAAAGAAACCGCAGCGGATTTTTATTATGGAGGAAATTTTATGAAAAGAAAAACAAAAGTCAGAAATATAGTTACGGCTTTTTCTGTATTGATTGCTTTAATTATCTTGGGTGTCTATATGCTTCAAAAAAATTCCGATACTGTGGAGACTAAACCAGTGATCAATGAAAAATACACGCTGTCATTACTTCCGGAGGCTGACGAAGAAAGTAATTTCTGGGAACTGATATTGGTCAATCACAATTATCGTATTCCTGAAAATTATGATTTTGATCTTGCTGAGCTTGATGGAGGAATACAGATCGACAGCCGAATATATCCTTACTTACAGGCAATGCTTAATGATATGAGGAGAAATGACATTTACGCTGTTGTAGTTGAAGGATATCGTACTGCTCAGGATCAGGAACAGATAATTCTTGATAAGATCGATGCTTATATGTATGAAGGGTATACATACGAAGACGCAATGATAGCAGCTTCAATGGTGGCGGCAGAGGTAGGGAAAAGTGAACATCAGCTCGGACTTGCCGCAGATATAAATGCAGATACAAGATTTTCTACAGATGAAGAAGTATATAACTGGCTGGCTGAAAATTCATATAAGTACGGATTCATTCTGCGTTATCCGGCAGATAAAACAGATATTACAGGAATTTCATACGAACCATGGCATTATCGGTTTGTAGGACTTAAAGCGGCAAAAGAAATTTATGATCAGAGAATATGTCTTGAGGAATATCTTGATTAGGGTGTTAATATAAAAACGTCACCTCATTCTGAATGAAGTGACGTTTTTATTTATAGTTTTTTTACAAACAGACAGCGGATCGCATTGAGTACTGCAAGCATCATTACTCCGACATCAGCGAAGATTGCCAGATACATATTTGCAATTCCGACTGCTCCAAGCGCAAGGCAGATAAATTTCACTACGAGCGCCATAATTATATTCTGATATACAATGCGCATACATTTCTGGGAAATTTTTATCGCCTTGACTATTTTGACTGGATCATCATCCATAAGAACAATATCTGCGGCTTCTATTGCTGCATCAGAGCCCATAGCTCCCATTGCGATTCCTATGTCGGCTCTTGACAGCACAGGAGCGTCGTTTATTCCATCACCTACGAATGCAAGTCTGGATTTCTCAGGTTTAGTGCGGAGTATTTCTTCTGTTTTTGAAACCTTGTCAGCTGGAAGAAGCTCACTGTATACTTCGTCAATTCGAAGCTTCTCTGCCGTAAGGTTTGCAACGTTTTCAGTGTCACCTGTAAGCATTACAGTTTTTTCAATACCGATTTTTTTCAGTGAAGAAATAGCTTCAGCTGAGTTTTCCTTTATAATATCAGATATTACAATATGTCCGGAATACGTTCCGTTTACTGCTATATGGATGATTGTTCCTGTTTTATGACAATCAGCACAAGGGATATTGAGACTGTTCATTAGCTTGTTATTTCCGACCGCAACCTTAATTCCATCCACATTTGCAATTATACCTTTTCCGCTGATTTCCTCGATATTGTTTACACGGGAGCGGTCAGGCTCTTTGCCATACGCTTTTTTAAGGCTTTTGCTTATCGGATGCGAAGAAGCACATTCCGCAAGAGCGGCATATTCGATTAGTTTGTTTTCGGGAATTGTATTGTGATGAACTCCATTTACCTCGAAAACCCCTTTTGTAAGCGTTCCTGTTTTATCGAATACAACAATTCTTGTTTTGGAAAGAGCTTCAAGATAATTCGAACCTTTGATTAGTATTCCCTGACTGCTTGCTCCGCCAATTCCAGCAAAAAAACTCAGCGGAATGCTTATCACAAGTGCACACGGACAGCTAATAACAAGGAACGTAAGTGCACGGTATATCCATATTCCCCATTGTGCAGAAATTCCCATTATCAGCATCCGTACAAGCGGTGGTAGTAATGCAAGTGCAGCTGCTCCTATACACACAGCTGGTGTGTATATTCTTGCGAATTTTGATATGAATGCTTCTGATCTTGATTTCCTTGAACTTGCATTTTCAACAAGATCAAGTATTCTTGATACAGTCGAGTCATTGAATTCTTTAGTTGTCTGTACTTTTAGTACACCTGTCATGCTGATACATCCGCTTATAACTTCATCTCCGGCACTTACTGTTCGGGGAAGGCTTTCGCCTGTAAGTGCACTTGTATTAAGACTGGAATTTCCCTCGACAATTATTCCGTCTATCGGAATCTTTTCTCCTGGCTGAACTATAATAATACTGCCTGTTTTAACATCATCCGGGGCAACTTTTTCAAGTTTTCCATTAATTTCGATATTGGCGTAATCAGGACGTATATCCATAAGTTCAGTTATATTGCGGCGGCTTTTTCCAACGGCATATCCCTGAAACCACTCCCCTATCTGATAAAACAGCATTACGGCTATTGCTTCAAGGTAGTCACCGTTTTCGTAGATTGCAATAGTCATTGCACCTACAGTGGCAACTGCCATAAGGAAATTTTCGTCAAAAATACGTCCATTTCTTATGCCGAGAAAGGCTTTTTTCAGAATATCATGACCTATGATAAGATAGTCGGCAAAGTAGCAGAGGAAACGTATCCATCTTCCCGCAGACGGAAAAAGTATTTCATCAAATCTGGCAAAGAATTCTGACGGAATCATCTGAAGCGTCAGTAAAATTGCGGCGGATATCAGAATGCGTATCATTGCTTTTTTCTGCTTTTTCTTTAGTCCATCCTTGCCTCTGCCAACGAAAACCAGAACTCCTGCGGCGGATATTATCACAACACTTAGCAGAATATTTATTATAAGTTCTTGCATAGAAGTATTACCTCCTTGGGATTTCAGAATTCAATTTCGCAGTCAGGTTCGATTTTTCTGCACGCTTTGAGAACAGCTTTCATTACTTTGTCAGGATTGCTTCCGTCTTCAAAATCAACTGTCATTTTCTGTGTCATGAAGCTTACTGTTGCTGATGATACTCCGTCGATTTTATTCGCAGCAGTCTCCATAAGATTTGCACAGTTAGCGCAGTCTACTTCAATTTTAAATGTCTTTTTCATAAAAAAGATCCTCCTTGAAAATTATTATACGATTAAGCACTTGATTAATCGTTCTGTTTGTAGTATAATATATTCAGCAGATAATGTCAATATAATTGGTTTCTTTATACCCAAATGGATGAAATTAATTTCCGGACGGGCTAAAATTTATTAAGAAAAGGAATAAAATTTATGAGCAGTACTCTCCCGCACGATCATGGAAATTTAAAGGAAATAGAAGTAATACAGAAACAGATAGATTACATAGAAAATTTTCAGATAGTAGCTGATATTTTCAGACAGATTGGTGATGCAACAAGAATACGTATTTTCTGGCTTCTTTGTCACTGCGAGGAATGCGTCATTAATATTTCGGCTATGCTTAATATGTCCAGTCCGGCTGTATCGCATCATCTCAGACCGCTTAAAAACAGCGGACTTATCGTTTGTCGCCGTGTAGGCAAGGAAGTTTATTATCGCTGTGCAAATACTGAGCAAGGCCGCCTTCTTCATCAGATGATAGAACAAATTATGGAAATAGCCTGCCCTGAACAAAGTGAAACAAAGATTCATGATGTCGGGCATATGATTTCTCATGAGTCAGAACAAGTTGAGATCATTCATCAGGTGCATGATTATCTTATGGAAAATATCAGTCAGCATATAACTATTGATGAACTGGCACGGAAATTTCTTATAAATCCTACGACGCTGAAGACGCTGTTTAAATCAGTCTATGGAAATTCTCTTGCTTCTCATATCAAGGAGCATCGTATGGAATCTGCGGCAAGATTTCTGACCGAAACTGATATGAGTATTTCCGAAATAAGCAAGAATGTCGGCTATGAAAGTCAGAGTAAATTTACAGCGGCTTTCAAATCTTATTACAATATTCTGCCTAAGGATTACCGTAAAAAATAAAGGAGAGCTTTCGCTCTCCTGTTTTTTATGAATTCTTGTCAACAGTATGGAATTTCTTGAGATTGCCGATTTTTTCGTTTCTTTCATCAAGAACTCTTTCAACGTCAGTCCATTCAAGTCCCTGATTTGCGCAAAGTACCATTACATGATAAAGAAGATCGTTGATCTCGTTCATGAGTTCATCATTGTCGTTATTTTTTGCAGCAATGACTGTCTCAGTAGCTTCCTCACCGATTTTCTTGCAGATTTTATCTACGCCCTTATCAAAAAGATAGCAGGTGTAGGAATTTTCAGCGGCTGTTCCGCTCTCAAACTGCTTTTTTCTTTCCTTGATTACTTCGAAAATTTCATGGTAAACATTCATTTTTTATTCCTCCGTATTATAAATTTCATTGAAGAAGCAGCTGTAGCTTCCTGTATGACAGGCAACTCCCGTCTGCTCCACATTTACAAGCAATGTATCATTATCGCAGTCGCCATAGATTGATACGACCTTCTGAAGATGTCCGGATGTTGCACCTTTATTCCAGTATTCCTGACGTGAACGGCTCCAGAACCATGTATAGCCGGTTTCGAGCGTTTTTTTCAGGCTTTCCTTGTTCATATATGCAAGCATCAGAACAGTTTTTGTGTTGACTTCATAACAGATTGCCGGAATAAGTTCCCCTTTTTCAAAGAATCTGTCAAGGTCATTGATGTCAATTTTTATCATAATTTTCTCCTTTATGTCCACAGCGATGTTATAAACATCGGCGATGAAACGTCAGATTTCTCAAAACCGCAGTTTTCATAGAAGTTCATCTCCGTATCGTATGCAATTACAATTAGACGCAGATAATCCTTGTATTTTTCTTTCACCATTTCTACAAGCTTTCGTCCGATAGCCTGTCCCTGATAGTCAGGTTCAATGAGCAGATAATGAACATATGCCGTCATTATTCCGTCGTCCATTGCACATATCATTCCTACAAGTCTGTCGCCGTCCCATGCACTGTAAACAGTACTGAAATTCTTCATAGCGATTACAAGCTTGTCAGGATAATGTCCCGATGACCATTCCACAGAAAGGAAAAGTCTTTCAAGCTCTTCTTTTGTAAAATCATGAGTATCTCTGTATTCAATCATGTTATCACTTCGTTCCTTTCTGTCTGCCGTTCTCATCGAATTTGCTGTGAAGTTCTTTTATAACAGCGGTACATGAGCTACTCATTCCGATACATATAACAGCAGATGTAAATATTGCAAAAATATTCGCCCACTTATCACCGATGAAGCTATAAATAAAAAATACAGCTACAGTCATTATCAAACCAATAATACCGATTATTAACCAATAATTGCCGCAAGTACGGTTTGCATACGCCCATGCCTCAGAACTTGCTTTTGCACGCAGAATAAGAACACCCATTTTCATATCCTTATCCTTCGGGGCCTTAAATCTCATATAATATCCTGCAAGAAGCATAGCAAATGAAAGAATTGTACTTATTATAATAAGTATTTCCATATTTTTACCTCACGATTACTCCACGTTCTCTGCAGTAATCCTTGACTTCACCAACAGTAAGCTCTCTGAAATGGAACAGTGATGCAGCAAGAGCCGCTGTTGCGCCGGTTTTCTCGAAAACCTCATAGAAGTCATTGATTTTTCCGGCTCCGCCGCTGGCAATAACTGGAATACTGCAATTGTCGCAGACAGCCTTAAGCATTTCAATATCAAAGCCTTCTTTTGTGCCGTCAGCATCAATTGAGTTCAGACATATTTCGCCTGCTCCGAGTTTTTCAATAGTATGTACCCAGTCAATAAGGTCGATTCCCATGTCAACTCGTCCGCCGTTGATGTAAACTGTCCATTTGTGGTCAGCAATTTTCTTTGCGTCGATTCCCACACAGATACACTGACTGCCGAAAATATCAGCTCCATCACGGATAAGCTGAGGATTCTTAACAGCCTGAGAGTTTACGGAAACCTTATCTGCACCGGCACGAAGTGTTTCACGGATATCGTCAACAGTTGTTATTCCGCCGCCGACTGTAAGCGGAACAAAAACCTTTTTCGCTGTCTCACGGACAACATCAAGGAAAACTCCCCTGCCCTCGTAAGATGCTGTTATATCATAGAATACGATTTCGTCTGCGCCCTGTTTGTTGTACTCAGCCGCACATTCAACGGGATCGCCAACATCTCGTATTCCCTCAAAATTTACTCCCTTTACAACCTTGCCGTTTCGCACGTCAAGACAGGGAATTATTCTTTTTGCAAGCATTTTCAGTCCTCCTCAATATTATTTATAAATCTCCATTTTAACTTATATGCTATAATATGGGTATCTGCTGGTTTTTTCAGATCTATAGCACCAAGTTCGATTTTTGTTCCGAATATCTCAGGATTAAAGAAATTGTCAGTCCATACGATCAAGCGTTCATCGCTGGTTCTGCCTAATAGATCTCTCCGAAATTGAAGGGAGCATTCCCAAATATCAGTACTTCTTCCTGAACAAAAATACTTTACACCACTGAATATCATTTCAATTTTTCCGAACCAGCAGCTTCCAGCAACAAGCCTGACAGCATTTCCGTCTTCAAATGAAAATACGGTAGTTGCATTTTCTTTTACATTGCAGCCGGAAATATATTCTAAAGATATTATAACAGCATCGTGCATACAGCGTGTATGGTTCATAAAATTTTCAATATCATTATCAGTATTGATTTCATTCCACATTTGCGTATTCAATAGCCTCTTTAAGATTAAGTGTTCCCTTATAGATAGACTTGCCGCATATTGTGCCGTAAAGTCCCATTTCCTTGCAGGCAATGATATCCGCCATTGTGTGAACTCCGCCGCTTGCCACGATATTTGCACGTCCCTCGGTAGCGTCAGCAAGAGCCTTTAACTGCTCCACATTTACACCGCTGAGAGTGCCGTCCTTGGAAATATCAGTGAAAATGAAGTACTTCACACCGACTTCAATCATTTTGTTTGCAAGGTCGATGTAGTTCACATCAGAGCTTTCAAGCCAGCCCTCTGTAGCGACCATGCCGTTCATTGCGTCAATCCCTACGACGATTTTTTCACTGCCGAATTTATCAACGGCATCGCTTACAAGCTTAGGATTTTTCAGTGCAACAGAGCCGAGGATTACTCTTGTAATACCCATTTTAAGGTACTCGTCAATAGTTTCAAGACTTCTGATTCCGCCGCCAAGCTCTACTTTGAGATTTGTTTTTTCAGCAACATCAGTGTAAATCTTTGTGTTTACAGGTCTTCCCTCTTTTGCTCCGTCGAGGTCAACCATGTGAATCCATTCACTGCCGGCAGCTTCAAAGCCCTTTGCAGTTTCAAGATAATCTGAGGCTACTTTCTCAACTGTGGAAAAATCGCCTTTGAAAAGACGGACACAGTTGCCGTCTTTAATATCAATTGCAGGTAAAATTATCATATATGTCCTCCTTTGTATATTGTTATAAATCAACTTTCTTTAGGCTCTTTCCAATAAGATCCCTTGTGAAAATTCTCATTTCCAAGTGGCTTTGCAGTAAGCCGAAACATAACACAGCCATCAGGACAGACAATAGTTTTACTATATTTTCCGTCTCCACCAAGATTTTCTAAATCGCCACCACTTCTGATAGACTCCATAAGAGGATATAACATTATCATTGCTTTACTGCATATTCCATATCCTTCATTATTTACGGGACAGCCATAAGTACAATGATACTTATCTCCGATCTCTTCGCCATTACGACAGTAATTCTCTGTATGATTGCCTTGAAGGAAACTTATAACTTCAATTTCAAATGAATATTCTTCATCATACCATTTTTTCATATTTCCCTCCGAAAAAATCACTTGATTAAATTTCCGAAGTTTCTGAGAATTTTAAGTCCTGTATCGCCGGATTTCTCAGGGTGGAACTGTGCTCCGTACACGAATTTTCCGTTATATACAAGTGCCGGTACTTTTCCGCCGTATTCTGAAAATGCTGCGATATCCTTGTCATCACAGTGAGCCTTGTAGGAATGAACGAAGTATACATACTCATCATCACCGATGCCTTCAAGCAGCGGACAGTCATTGAGTTTTTCGAGTTTATTCCATCCCATGTGCGGAATAATCAGATCAGGAGCCTCCATTTTGCGGACATCTCCGCTGATAAGTCCAAGACCGTCACATTCACCGAACTCATATCCTTTTTCAAATATAAGCTGCATTCCGAGACAGATTCCGAGAAAAGGCTTTTTTGCAGCTTCTTCCTTTATTGTATCGATAAGGCCTGTAGCAGCAAGCTTTTCCATAGCTGCCGGAAATGCTCCGACACCGGGAAGAATTACAGCATCTGCATTCTGTACGGCTTCTTTATCTGATACAAGGGCACTTTCAAGTCCGAGGTAGTCAAGTGCATTTTTAACGCTGAATATATTTCCTGCGCCGTAGTCAATTATTGCAATCATCAGAGAACTCCTTTCGTTGAGAGTGTTGAGCCGTCACTATTGTATGAAACGGCTGTTTTCAGTGCATGGGCAACTGCCTTGTAAACCGCTTCTGCTTTATGATGATCGTTGCTGCCGTACATGAGATTTATGTGGAGTGTCATTCCGGAATTAAATGCAAATGCACGGAAGAACTCCTCTGTCATGCAAAGATCATAATTACCGCAGCTCTGATTTGTAAACGGACAGTTGAATACGAGGAACGGTCTGTTTGAAAGATCAAGGCTTGCCATGGCAAGTGATTCATCCATAGGGATATATGCAGTTCCATAGCGGACAATACCTGATTTTGCACCAAGAGCTTTTCCGAGTGCCTGTCCGAGAGCAATACCTGTATCTTCAATAGTGTGATGACAGTCTACATCAAGATCTCCCACAACGTGAATGCTCATGCTGATTCCGCTGTGCTTTGAAAGCGCAGTCAGCATATGGTCGAAGAAGCCTATTCCTGTATGAATATCGGAATTTCCTTTTCCGTCGAGAGTAACGGATATTTCAATATCTGTTTCCATTGTTTTACGCTGGACAGAGCCAAAACGTACATTATTTTCTTTACTCATATACTGAAATACCTCCTCAATGTTTTTATCAGCTCTGTATTTTCAGATTCACTGCCGGCTGTTATTCTGAGATAGCCGTTGAATTTCCGTACTGCTATGGAGTTTTCAAGCAGGAATGCATATATTTCCTGAAATTTGTCTGTTTTTATAAATACAAAGTTGGTACGGGGTTCATATACTTTTTCAAAGCATGAACATTCTTCATTGATTGAAATTATATCCTCGTAAAGCTTTTTTGTATTTTCAGTGATTATATCGCAGCATTTTTTCAGATACTCCTTTTCAGAAAGTATATCTGCAACTATCGTCTGAGCCACAGAATCGTTATTGTATGGCGATTTAGCAGCTCTTATCGCATTTGTTATTGTTTTATTTGATACTGCAAATCCAAATCTTACTGCTGCCATTCCGATAGCTTTTGAGCAGGTCTTGAGTATAATAAGATTATCATACCTGCTTACCTCGTCAAGAAGTGACTGATCCCAGAAATCCATATATGCTTCATCAAGAATCACAAGACAATCTTCAAGAGAGCTTATGATTTTTCTTACAGCGTCCTTATCAAGTCCTAAGGATGTAGGATTACATGGATTCGAGAAAATAAGTCCCTTTGCATTGCTTTCCTTGCAGAATGCAATGAGTTTGTCGGAATCTATAGTGAGATCCTCATTTTTCTGATAAGTGCAGACGTTTACTTCGTAAAGCTGAGCATAGAATCCATACATGGAAAAGTCATGTGATACATTGACAATAGTATCTCCGCTTTCAAAGAAACAGCTTGTAATTACACTTATAAGCTCATCGGAACCATTTCCGGCAGTGATGAGTTCCTCCGGAACATTGTAAAGTTCTGAAAATGCCTTGACAGGCTTCTTTGCGATACAGTCCGGATAACGATTGAAATTTATCTCTGTTATGCTGCGGCAGATCTTTTCTTTAAGCTCGCTGCTGAGATCAAAACAGCTTTCGTTTGCGTCGAGTCTGATTTTATAATCTCCGGTGATCGGCTCATAAGGTACAAGATCCTTCAGCTTTCTGTTAAGTTCATATCCCATTGACATTCTTTCCTTTTCTTCAGATTACGGGAATACCGCACAGTGCAGTTTCAGCCCTGTGCGGTGAAAAATAATATTACTCAAATCTAACTTTTATTGCGTTAGCGTGTGCAGTAAGTCCTTCTTTTTCAGCAATAAGAACGATATCATCCTTTGCTTCTCTGAGAGCTTCCTGTGTGTAGTAAATATAGCTTGAACGCTTTGTAAAGCTTGCTACTCCAAGCGGTGAGAAGAATCGTGCTGTTCCGCTTGTGGGAAGAACGTGATTCGGGCCGGCATAGTAGTCACCAAGAGGTTCGGATGACCAGTGACCAAGGAATACAGATCCGGCATTGTCGAGTGCACCGATAAGCTCCATAGGATCCTTCATGAGAACTTCAAGGTGCTCAGGAGCAATTTCATTAGCAAGTGCAACAGCCTGTTCACGAGTCTGAACGATTATCATTGCGCCGTAATCTTCAAGTGATTTATCAATAATGCTCTTTCTGGAGAGATATTCCTTCTGACGGTTTATTTCCTCGATTGTTTTGTCAGCGATTTCCTCACTTGTAGTAACCATGATTGAGGAAGCAAGAACATCGTGCTCAGCCTGTGACATAAGATCAGCAGCAGCGAATTTTGGTTCAGCAGTTTCATCTGCAATTACAAGAATTTCACTGGGACCAGCAATCATGTCGATATCAACAACACCATAAAGAAGCTTCTTTGCTGTTGCAACGTAAATATTTCCGGGACCTACTATCTTGTCACACTTGGGAATTTCCTCTGTACCGTATGCAAGAGCTGCGATTGCCTGTGCGCCGCCTGAAAGGAATACTCTGTCAACACCGCAGATCGCAGCTGCAACGAGAATGTCCTTGTTAGGTGTGCCGTCCTTAAGAGGCGGAGTTACCATTACGATTTCCTTTACACCAGCGATCTTTGCAGGAATTGCATTCATAAGTACGCTTGAAGGATATGCGGCTGTACCGCCCGGAACGTAAAGTCCTACTCTTTCAAGACCTCTTATTCTCTGTCCGAGAATAACACCGTTTTCCTTGGGAGCAATAAAGCTCTGTTCTACCTGTTTCTGGTGAAAATCTGCGATATTAGCCTGTGCATTCAGAAGTGCATTGACGAAATCTTCGTCTGCTTCTGTCAGTGCGTCATTTATAACATCTCTTGGAACTTCATAGTACTGAGGAAGATTTCCGTCAAATTTAAGAGTGTAATTCTTTACAGCGTCATCGCCGTTTTCTTTGACATTGTCGATTATTTCCCTTACTACTTCTTCAACCTTTTTATTTGTTTCACCGCTTCTCTTTTTAAGATCAGCAAGAAATTCAGCTTCTGCAATACCATCTGCGTATATTTTCTTCATTACAGGTTCTCCTCTATAAGTTTAATAAGATTTTCTATCTCAGCCTGTCTCATTTTAAGACTTACTGTATTTGCGATAAGTCTTGCAGAGATAGGTGCAACATCTTCGATTACTTCAAGACCATTCTCCTTGAGTGTTGTACCTGTTTCAACGATATCTACAATACCGTCTGCAAGTTCAAGCAGCGGAGCAAGCTCAACAGAGCCTTCAATCTTGATTATTTCTGTATCCATGCCTTTCTTTTCAAAGAAACGGCGTGAAACATTGGGGTATTTTGTTGCTATAGTTTTAATTCCGTAGCCGCTGTAAAAATCGTAGTCCTTCTTAGTTGCAAGAGCAAACTTACATCTGCCGAAGCCGAGATCTACAAGCTCATAGAACTTTCCATCCATTTCCATAATCGTATCCTTGCCTACTACACCGATATCACATACGCCGTGTTCAACATAGGTGATAACGTCGTTTGCCTTTGCAAGAACTACTTCAAGATTTCCGTCGGGGACAGGAAGAATAAGCTTTCTGCCCTTTTCTCTTACAGCAGTGCAGTCAAAGCCGAGCTTTTCAAGAAGTCCTACAGTATCTTTTTCAAGTCTTCCCTTTGTAAGGGCTATTCTTATAGGTTTACTCATTCCATTTCCTCCTCGCATGACTTGCTGTCCACAACCACAAATCTGGCAATTTTCTTGTCAATTGCATATGCTCTTGCAGATTCAAGATCCTCAAAAAGTGCGTTTTCTACGATCATTCCCTGATCTCTGAATTCCTGAGCCGTTCTGAATGCTTCAACCTCACAGCCTTCAGGAGCATATACAAGCACGTCCGGAACAGGCATTGAAGGAAGGATTCCATTTTTTTCAATTACCTTTGCAACACCGTTCACATTCATTGCAAATCCTACAGCGGGAATATCATATCCGAACTCAGATATAAGTCTGTCATATCTTCCGCCGGAGATTACTTCTTCGCCATGTCCCTGTAAATAGCCCTTTATGATAAGTCCGGTGTAGTAGTCTGTCTTGTTTACAAGTCCGAGATCAACTGTGATGCTGCCGGCATTTCCGCAGATCTCGCATGAATCACGGTATATTTCACGAAGTTCATCAAGAATACGCTTTATCTTTTCATCAGGCATAAGTTCTTCAGCCTTTTCAAAGACTTCCTCGCCGCCAAAGAGAGCAGGAAGCTTCTTTAATGCGATGATAACAGGACTGTTTCCAAGTGAATCAAGAAGATCATTAAGTGCCGGGAAGTTCTTTGTTTCGATATTACGACGGATTTTTTCCTTGATATGGTCGGAAACATCGAGCTTGCCGACAAGTTCCTTGAAGATTCCGATATGACCGATTTCAATTGAGAACTCCATATCAAAGGAACGGAGTGCTTCAATTGCTGTTGAGATTACTTCAAGATCAGCGATTTTAAGTTCTGAACCGATAAGCTCGATTCCGGTCTGTACTATTTCATCACTTCTTCCTTTGAGAGCAGGTTCTGTGCGATATACTGTCTGGTTGTAGCAAAGCTTCAGCGGAAGCATGGTATCACGCAGACGAGTTGCAACAACTCTTGCAATAGGCATTGTAGAATCAGGGCGCATTACAAGAAGTCTGCCCTTGCTGTCAGTGAGCTTATAAAGATTCTCCTGCGGAAAATACGAAGAATTAAGATTGAATACATCAAAAAATTCAAGTCCGGGTGTAATCATTTCGCTGTATCCTCTGCTCTTGAAAATTTTAAGCAGAGTCTTTTCTATATTTCTTCTGATTATACATTCGCCGAAAAGCAGATCCTTTGTGCCTTCGGGAGTGATCAGATCATAGTTACGCATAATATTCCTCCTTTGATAACGGACGAATTGCAATGTCCGTACACTTTATCGTGCTAACATGATAATATGATAACATACTACTAAGAAAAAGTCAAGTTAAAACAGTGACAACTGTGCAGATTCCGGCAGATCGCCAAAAGCTCCTGTACTTTTTAACATATCAATTGTTGTTTTTGACACACCGCTCATTTCCTGAAGTTCCTCTACGGATATAAAACCGCCGTTCTGGACTGCCTCATACAGACTTCGTGCAGCCGTTTCACCGATACCGCTCATTGCAGAAAATGGTATTCTCAGCTTTCCATCTTCTACAAGATAATCAACTGCATGTGATTTGAAAACGTCCACCGGCAGGAACTCATATCCTCTTGCCAGCATCTCATTGATAATAAGAAGCATGTCGTAAAGATCAGTTTCCTTTTTGCTTCGCTCGTTTCCAAGAGCTTTAAGTTCTTCGATACGGGCAGCAACGGCTTGTCTTCCTTTTACAGCAAGCTCTGCATCGAAATCATCGCCACGCACTGAAAAATAAGTAGCATAGTATTCCAGAGGCTTGTAAAGCTTGAACCAGCCAAGCTTGATAGCCGCAATAACGTAAGCTGCCGCATGCGCTTTCGGGAACATGTATTTTATTTTCAGACAGCTTTCGATATACCATTCTGGAACATTGTTTTCCTTGAGCATTTCAATTATTTCCGGAGTAAACTGTTTGGGAGCCTTTCCCTTTCGTGTCCACTCCATGATCTGGAATGCCATTTTTGATTCAACGCCTTTGTAAATCAGGTATGTCATAATACTGTCACGGGTTCCGATAACGTCTGAAATGGTACATATTCCCTGATTGATAAGATCTTTTGCATTTCCGAGCCATACGTCAGTTCCGTGAGAAAGTCCGGAAATCTGCAAAAAGTCACTGAATTTAGTAGGCTTTGCATCAAGAAGCATCTGGATCGTAAAGCCTGTTCCCATTTCGGGGATTCCAAGACTTCCGGTTTCACAATATATTTCCTCTGGGGTGACTCCAAGAGCATCGCAGTTGGTACACATTCTTATTACCTGCGGATCAGTTGCCGGAACATCTTTTATCTTTATTCCGGTAAGATCTTCAAGGTGCTTGTAAAGAGTCGGAACAACGTGACCGAGTTCGTCAAGCTTCAGGATCGTATCATGAAGTGAATTGAACGTGAAATGCGTTGTTATAATATCAGAATCGGCAGAATCAGCCGGATGTTGTACCGGAGTAAAATCGTATACATCGTAATCTGACGGTACAACTACCATTCCTCCCGGATGCTGACCGGTAGTTTTCTTGATTCCGGTACATCCTATAGCAAGACGATTCATTTCCGCATTATTGAGTACGATTCCATTTTCTTCGCAGTATTTTTTTACATAGCCGTACGCTGTCTTGTCTGCAAGAACTGAGATAGTTCCGGCTTTGAATACGTTTGATTTTCCGAAAAGCTGCTCAGTGTAGCGGTGCGCATAGAACTGATATTCATCCGAGAAATTCAGGTCGATATCAGGAGCCTTATCTCCGTCAAATCCGAGGAAGGTCTCGAAAGGAATATCGTGTCCGTCACGGGACATATCAGTTCCGCATTCAGGACAGTTTTTCTGCGGAAGATCAAATCCGGAGCCGTATTTTCCGTCCAGCATGAATTCACTGTGTTTGCACTTAGGGCAGACATAATGCGGCGGAAGCGGATTTACTTCTGAAATTCCAGCCATTGAGGCAACAAACGACGAACCAACTGAACCTCGTGAACCAACAAGATAGCCGTTTTCAACTGAGTTCCATACAAGCTTCTGTGCGATGATATAAAGAACAGAAAATCCATGTTTGATGATTGAAGATAATTCTCTGTCAAGACGCCTTTCAACAAGCTCAGGCAGCGGATCACCGTATATCTCGTGAGCTTTATCAGTTGTGATCTGTTTAAGTTCTTCTTCAGCACCTTCAATTGTGGGAGTGAAAGTTCCCTTTGGTATGGGACGAACTTCCTCGATCATATCTGCAATAAGATTTGTGTTCGTTATAACGACTTCCTTTGCCTTGTCGGCTCCAAGATACTCAAATTCAGCCATCATTTCATCGGTAGTTCTGAAATAAAGCGGAGCCTGATTTTCAGCATCCTTGAATCCCATGCTTGTGAGGATTATCTTACGGAATACAGCATCTTTCTGGTCTATAAAATGAACATCACATGTTGCGCATACCGGAATATTGAGCTTTTCACCAAGTTCAACGATTTCACGGTTGTACTGCATAAGTTCCTCGTTATTTTCAGCTTTTCCGTCACGAACCATAAATTCATTATTGCCTATTGGCTGTATTTCAAGATAATCATAAAATCCGGCTATTTTTCTGATATATTCTTCATCACGGATATCAAGGATAGCCTGGAAAAGTTCTCCGGCTTCGCAGGCACTTCCGAAAATAAGTCCCTCACGATGTTTTTCAAGAACAGACTTCGGGATCAGCGGTTTCTTATAGAAATAATCAAGGTTGCTGAATGAAACAAGTCTGTAAAGATTTTTAAGTCCTGCCTGATTTCTGGCAAGAATGATATGATGATAGCTTTTCAGCTTTTTGGTTTCTATTTCATAGGCAAGCTTGTTCAGCTCGTCCAGTGATTTGAAACCACGATCATTTATAAGTCTGCCGGCAAGTTCAATATATATTTTCGCCAGCATCAGAGCGTCGTCTGAAGCACGGTGATGATCGAATTTGCCGAGCTTTAAATGTTTTGCAACAAGATTCAGTCTGTGTCTGCCCATTTCAGGGAGCATTGACTGACACATTACAAGCGTATCTATCCATGAATAATCAAATACAATTTCCTGTCTTTTGCATACCTGATTGATCATGTTTGTATCATAACGTGCATTATGCGCAACAAGAACAGGTTTGTCTCCGCAGAATTCCATGAATTTTCGCAGAGCTTCTGCTTCACCCGGCGCATCCTTTACATCCTCATCACTGATACCGGTAAGCTCAGTGATTTTTTCCGGAATATGTTTTCCGGGATTTACCTTTGTATTGAAGCTGTCAACGACCTGAAGATTTTTCAGCTTGACAGCACCTATTTCCGTTAGTCTGTCGGTGCGGAAATTCAGTCCGGTACTCTCGACATCGAAAATGATGATTTCATCGTCAAAGGAACGGCTGTCCTCACCGTACATAACCATATCACGCTCAACATCGTTGACAACGTAGGCTTCCATGCCGTAGATCACCTTGAAATTCTTCGGCATATTGTACATACAGTCCGGAAATGCCTGAACACAGCCGTGATCGGTAATCGCCATAGCCTGATGTCCCCACTGGGCGGCTCTGTTTATAAGCGTAACAGGATCAGTTACAGCATCCATTGCAGACATATTTGTATGACAGTGAAGCTCAACACGTTTTTCAGGATATGTATCCATTTTCGGGATACGCTTTACCTTGATGATGGAATTTGGATTAAGCACTATATCTCTTGCAAAATTATCGTAATCTACCTTTCCGCTCACAAGAAGCGTCATGCCTTTTTTCAGACCGGAAAGCTTCATTTCTTCAATATCCTTGTTTGAACCAAAGATTTTTACTTTAAGAGAGCCACTGTAATCTGTTATATCAAATGTAACGACAGTCTTTTCGTTACGGAGTTCTTTTGTTTCGGAATCAAAAATATCTCCGACAACAACAGCACGTTCACCGAGAACTTTTATTGCATCATTGATTGATACAGGCTTTTCACGGATCGCCTTTCCTTTAAGTATCTCAGCAGATTCAGCGTCAAACTCAGTATTCATAGAGCCGATGTCTATAGATACTGTAGGTATCGCAGCCTTTATTTCTTCCTCACGCTTTTCTTCTTCCGATTTCGGAGGAATCAGCTGACTGCTGTAATCAGGAAGTTCGGCTTCATATTTTTCCATAAGTTCATCGTATTCTTCAGCAGATATAGAGTTTTCTCCGATAAGCGAAACAGCAACCCTTACTCCGAAAAGATTATATATCATTCTTGAAAAGCTGCCGCAGAAGTCGAATTTTGTAAGAATCTCCATGCCTCCGTGTGCAAGCTTTATATCAAGATGTCCATCCTGCAAAGTGACTTCGCTGTTATCGAGAAATCCGTTTACTACAGCTATATCTCTTTTGAGAAGCTTTATAAGATCATCGTAGCAGTTCATACCGAAACAGCTTTCAGGATATCGGCACTGCAAACGGATTTTTTCGATTTTTATAGCTTCTTCAGCCGCTTTTTCAAATGCAAAAATATCTTCTGAGGGAACGATTTTATCATAATGAGCGTAAAAAGATATGCTGTCAAGCTTGTCAGAATATGTAATTTTAAAAATTTCTCCGCAGCGTATGCTTTCAGGAATTTCAGCGCCGCAGTCTTTCAGAAATTCAGCCAGATTAATATTCATATATCAAAGCTTTTCAATCTCCGCAAGAATTTCGGAGACAATGTCCTCCTCCTTGATTTTTCGCTGTGTTCCGTCCTTTTTGAAGATTACAGCACATCCGTCACCGCCAGCTATACCTATATCAGCTTCTCTTGCTTCTCCGGGACCGTTTACGACGCATCCCATAACAGCGACAGTGATATTCTTGTCCATATCCTTGACAGCATCCTCAACTGCTTTTGCAGCCTTTACAAGATCAATTCTTGTTCTGCCGCATGTCGGACATGAAACTATTTTCACGCCTTCTCTTTTGCCGATTGCTTTAAGGATATCCTTTGCAGCGGCAATTTCCTTGACTGGATCATCTGTAAGTGAAACACGGATAGTTTCGCCGATTCCGTCGCAAAGAAGCGAACCTATACCAACTGATGATTTTATAAGTCCCATCCTTTCTGTACCAGCTTCTGTTACACCGAGATGAAGCGGATAGAAACATTTTTCAGCAGCAAGTCTGTATGACTGTATCATTCTTCCGACATCAGATGATTTTATAGAAATTACAATATCAGTAAAGTCGAAATGTTCAAGCATTGCAGCGTGTCCGAGAGCACTTTCAACAAGTGCTTCCGGTGTCGGAGAACCATATTTTGTAAGGATCTCCTTTTCAAGTGAACCGGAGTTTACCCCGATTCTGATAGGAATGTTTCTTGTTCTGCAAGCATCGACTACCTGCTTTACCCTGTCCATTCCGCCGATGTTCCCCGGATTTATTCTTATCTTGTCGATTCCGGCAGCAGCGGCTTCAAGAGCAAGTCGATAATCGAAATGGATATCAGCAACAAGAGGAATGTTCACTTTTTCCTTGATTGCAGGTATAAGTCTGACAGCATCCATATCGGGAATTGCTGCACGGACTATCTCGCAGCCGGCTTTTTCAAGTTCCACTGCCTGTCTTACGCTACCTTCAATATCGTCGGAACGCATATTGAGCATTGACTGGATGTATATATGACGACCGTCGAGGACGCATTCCCCTACTCTGACCGGTTTTACGTTTCTCATATTTTAACCTCCCATGATAAGCTTTAAAATATCATTGTACGTTGCAAAAATCATGATACCAAACAGCAGAAGCATTCCGGCAAGATGAACGTATCCTTCATGCTCAGGCTTGATAGGCTTTCTTCTGATAAGCTCAATGAAGCAGAACAGCAGTCTGCCGCCGTCGAGTCCGGGAATCGGAAGAAGATTGAAAATTCCTACGTTTATGGTTATCAGTGCTGTTATATAGAGCAGATTGAAAACAGTATCTTTTTTGTTTTCTGTATCCTGAGTGGCAACCTCGTTTATTTCCTTAACTACACCTACTGGTCCGGAAACTGCTTCTTTTTCGACCTTTCCGGTAACAAGCTGCTTTAGTGAAAGTCCTACGATAAGGCTCATGGACATGAATATATCACTTGAACCTTTGATGATAGTTTTGGGTGATTTTTCGTTATATATCAGACCAAAATCCCACTCAGTTCCGTCAATGCTGTTGTAGAATTCCACATCATTAAGCTTGATTTTCTCTCCGTCACGCTTGACTACAACATCTCTTTTTCCGTCTTTTGCAGTCGCCGTTTCAAAAATAAAGCTAAGATCAAGTGTACTGAAAACACGGGTACCGTCAATGCTTATAATTTTATCTCCTTTTTTCAGCTTTTCACGGCTGCTTGCATAGTAAATAATAGTTCTGTCATCGGTAAGTTTTCCGCCGAATCCTACTTCCAAAGGTGAGATTTCTTCATTCATATCCGGAACAGACAATCTTTTTCCGAATTGCCATGCAACTGTTTTTAATCTGAATCCGGCTGATACACTTTCATCATTTCTCATGCCGGTAAATCCTGACACGGTTGTTGTAGGAACTTCATCCATCATGCTTACCATGGGAATGAGAACACAGTAGCCAAGCACGAAATTCATGACAGCTCCGGCAACGAGAATGACCATTCTTTTCCAGAGCTTTGCATTTCGGAATGCACGAGGGTCTTCGTTTTCTGAATCCTCGCCCTCCATAGCACAATATCCGCCTACAGGAAGCGCTCTGAGAGAATACATTGTTTCTCCGAATTGCTTTTGAATGATTTTTGGTCCCATTCCTATAGAAAATTCCAGAACCTTTACTTTGCTGAGCTTCGCACATATGAAATGTCCAAATTCGTGAACTGTAACGATAAGTCCGAAAATTATGATTGCAATGATAATACCCATGTATTTTTATCCTTTCATTGAGCACATACTCCGATTTTTTCCCTGACGTAGGCTCTCGCTGCTGAATCAGCCTTCATTACGTCATCATAGCTTCTTATTTCTGACGGCTTGAATTCATCAAGAACAGAAGAAACTATTTCGCCTATGCTGATAAAGCTTATTTCATCATTGAGGAATGCCCTGACTGCTTCTTCATTTGCTGAATTTACAAGGCACGGATAAGCTCCGCCACGCTTTATAGCTTCGATTGCAGCAGAAAGGCACTTAAAAGTTTCGTAATCTGGCTTTTCAAAGGTCAGACTACCGTATTCTGTAAGCGAAAGACGTCCTGTCGGGCAAGGTACACGTTCGGGATAAAGAAGCGCATACTGAATTGGTATCTTCATATCCGGTACGCCAAGCTGTGCGATAACTGAATAATCATCGTACTCAACGGCTGAATGCACAACGCTCTGACGATGAACAACGATTTCAATCTGGTCTGGATCAAGATCGAAAAGCCATTTTGCTTCGATAAACTCAAGTCCTTTGTTCATGAGCGTTGCAGAATCTATAGTGATTTTATTTCCCATGTCCCAGTTAGGATGTTTGAGCGCATCTGCTTTTGTTACGCTTCTGAGATCATCATATGATTTTCCGAAGAAAGGTCCGCCCGACGCTGTGAGTATAACTTTGCTCAGCTGTGATCTTTTATTTCCCTGTAAACACTGGAATATAGCAGAATGTTCACTATCAACGGGATAAATCTTCACGCCTTTTTCCTTTGCAAGAGCAGTTACAAGTTCTCCGCCGGCAACAAGAGTTTCCTTGTTGGCAAGAGCTATATCCTTTCCGGCTTCAATTGCTGTAAGAGTAGGCAGAAGTCCTACCATTCCAACAACGGAATTAAGCACTATATCGCTCTGAGGAAGTGCAGCTATCTCGCATAATCCTTCCATACCGCAGAGAACTTTTATGTTCGTATCGGCAAGACGTTCTTTAAGTTCTGTGTATTTGCTTTCGTTGTAGATTCCAACATACTCAGGATGAAATTTTCTTGCCTGCTGTTCAAGAAGCTCTGTGCTGCTGTGAGCCGCAAGCGCTGTAATCTGAATCCCGTGCTTCTCACAGACTTCAAGTGATTGTGTTCCGATAGAGCCTGTAGAACCAAGAATAGAAGCTTTTCTGTTCATAATTGCCTCCGTAAATATTATGAGATATATTCTGATAAAATGCGAAAGGGACTATACGCAAATATTACGTTAGTCTCCTTTCTGAAAATTATAAAATATTGACCAGTGTCGTAAATGCATAGAATGTCGGCAGAACAAAGAGTACGCTGTCAAAACGATCCATGAGTCCGCCGTGACCGGGCATTATTTTTCCGTAATCCTTGAAGCCAATCTGTCTTTTTACCATTGATGCGGAAAGATCGCCGATTGTGCCTATAACAGCACATACTGCTCCAAGAACAAATGTGAGTAAAGCATTTACGATCTCGAACTGTCCGGAATAAACTGAAAATGCAACAGCATAAACTATTCCGGTTGTTGTAATTCCGCCGATAAAGCCTTCAATTGTTTTCTTGGGACTGATTTCGGGACAAAGCTTATGCTTTCCGAATGCAACACCTGTGAAATATGCTCCGGTATCTGCGATCCATGCGCCGCAGAGTCCCATTATTAGAAGAAACAGTCCATCAGAGCCATTTCCTCTGTCAATGCGTACAATGGATGACATAGCCTGTGGAACAAGTATCATTACTGCAAGTGCAAAGAAAATCTGCTCATAGCGTATTGTTTTGTGATTGCGAAGCCATGTGAGGAAAATCACAAATCCTGCAATCAATGTAATCAGAAAACAGCAGAATGGTACATCTTTGCCGGTAAATAAGTCAATATCAAAGATGCGGAAAGTTGAACAACTACCAACTGTTGATAAAAATGGTATTAAAATGCCGCACAGTTCAACTGCACAAAGTACAGGGATACACTTATGGAGCTTGACTGCACGGAGAAGCTCATAAAGCATAATTGATATCATAGCCGCTACAGCTATGGGAAGAACTATAGTATCATGGAAGAACAGTACAGCTACAAGTATTACAACGCCGACTGCTCCTGAAATTATTCTTGTAAGCATATCTCAGACACCTCCGAAACGACGATTTCGTCTGCCGAACTCAATAAGTGCCTTATCAAGCTCTGTCGGAGTAAAATCAGGCCAGAGAATGTCTGTGAAATAATACTCAGCATAGGCACACTGCCATATAAGGTAGTTGGAAAGACGCATTTCTCCGCTTGGACGAATAACGAGATCGACATCGGGAATTCCCTTTGTATAAAGCTCGTCAGCAATAGACTGTTCGGTAATGTCCTCCGGTTTAATTTCGCCATTTACAGCCTTCTGTGCAAGAATTTTTGCAGCGTGGGCAAGTTCATCTCTGCCGCCGTAGTTTACTGCCATCATCAGTGTCATTTCCTCATAATGTGCAGTATCTTCCTCGAGCTTTATCATTTTCTGCTGGAGATCCTCGTCAAAAGCGCTCTTATCTCCAAGGAATATCATTCTTGTGTTTTCACTGAGGAAGTTGCGGACATCTACGATATATTCACGGAAAAGTTCCATAATCGTGTTGACTTCATCGTCAGGACGCTGCCAGTTTTCCGTTGAAAATGCATAGAATGAGATATTTTTCAAGCCGATATCTTTGCAGTAGCGTACTATCTTCTTGAAATTCTTTGCACCCTCCTTATGTCCGAAAGGACGAGGAAGGCCACGCTTTTTCGCCCATCTTCCGTTGCCGTCCATAATGAATCCGACGTGCTGCGGAAGAACTTCAGGCAGAGTGAGTATCTCCTTTTCTTTTTTTCCGAATATCGCCATATTTCACCATTAAACTGTCATGATTTCTTTTTCTTTTGCTGCAACAGACTTATCAATATCTTCACAGAACTTGTCAGTAAGATCCTGAACCTTCTTTTCACAGCTCTTCATATCATCCTCTGTAATCTCAGAGTTCTTCTTCATTGTCTTGTATTTTTCGATTGTATCACGACGGATTGAACGTACAGTAACCTTACACTCCTCGCCGTACTTCTTGATAGTCTTGCAGAGTTCTTTACGTCTGTCCTCTGTAAGCTGAGGGAATACAAGACGGATAGATGTACCGTCATTTGTGGGAGTGATTCCTACATCAGAAGCGAGGATAGCTTTTTCGATGAGTTTAAGTGAGGATTTATCCCAGGGCTGGATAACAAGGATTCTTGCCTCTGAAACAGAGATAGCTGCCATCTGGTTTACAGGAGTAGGAGCTCCGTAGTAGTCAACCATTACCTTGTCAAGAACGGCAGGATTTGCTCTGCCGGCACGGATAGCTGCGAATTCATTGTTAAGAGCATTAAAGCTTTTGTTCATTTTTTCCTTTGCTGCATTAAGAGTTTCTTTCATTGTAAAAACATCCTTTCAAAAATAATTAATCTTCAGAAACAACTGTTCCGACATTTTCGCCCATAACTGCATCATATATATTATCAGGGCGGCTGAGATCGAATACGAACATCTTCATTCCGTTATCACGGCACAGAGTAGCAGCTGTGGAGTCCATAACCTGAAGTCCGTCGTTAAGAACCTGACTGAATGTAAGCTTGTCGTATTTTTTTGCATCGTCATACTTATGTGGATCCTTATCATAAACACCATCAACAAGAGTAGCCTTGAGGAAGATATCTGCCTGAATCTCAACTGCACGAAGTGAAGCGGCAGTATCTGTGGAGAAGAACGGATTTCCGGTTCCGCATCCGAAGATTACTACTCTTCCCTTTTCAAGGTGACGAACTGCTCTGTTGCGGATATAGGGTTCTGCAACCTGCTGCATGATGATTGCAGTCTGTACACGAGTAACGCATCCGAGTGATTCAAGAACGTCTGCAAGTGCAAGAGCATTCATAGCGGTAGCAAGCATACCAATATGATCAGCACGAGTTCTGTCCATAGCACCGCTTGAACGGCCTCTCCAGAAATTTCCGCCGCCTACAACGACAGCAACCTGAACTCCTGCGTCTACACATTTTTTTATGCTTTTGCAGATAGTAGTGATTGTGTCATAGTTGAGACCGGTTTTGTTATCTCCGGCAAGAGCCTCTCCGCTGACCTTTAATAATATTCTTTTATAAACTGGTTCCATAAAAGCACCTCACAAAAATAGTCTACTTATATTTTACACTAAAAATCAAATTATGTAAAGTACATTTATTAAAAAAAATTGAAATTTTCTTATTATTTCCTTAATTTATGGCTTGATTTTGTAAAGAAAGAATCCGTTTAGTCAAAGTGAACAAAAATATAATAAAAATCACCGTGATTTTCGACGTATAAAAAGCTTGACAATCTCGTTTGACCGTGCTATAATATAAAAGCTGAATCACACAGCACAAAACAAATAAAGCTGGAGAGGTATCGAAGCGGTCATAACGAGGCGGTCTTGAAAACCGTTTGACTTAACGGTCACGTGGGTTCGAATCCCACCCTCTCCGCCATTTTATTTTTGAATGAGCGATTCTCTCGCTCGTCAGTTTGCGGATTTACCCAAGTGGTGAAGGGGCTCCCCTGCTAAGGGAGTAGGTCGGGAAACCGGCGCGAGAGTTCAAATCTCTCAATCCGCGCCATGCAGATCTGCATGATCTGTAAAGTCACGGATGAAGTTTTTCTTCATCCGTTTTTTGTATTGATTTTTATTGAGGAGGTAATGACGCATGCAAGTTATTTTATGCTCTTTAATTGGTTATCTTTTCGGAAATATCAACGCCGCTTACATAATTTCTAAGCTTCAGGGATTTGATATCCGTGACCGTGGTTCTGGTAATGCAGGCGCTTCAAATGTGATTATCACGATCGGAAAAAAAGCCGGACTTATTACTGCGATTTTTGATATTACAAAAGCTGCTGTTGCTTCTACAGTTGCTGTTGCTTTGTTTCCACGTTTGCGATATGCGCATATTCTAGGCGGTTCAGCCTGTATTATAGGACATATCTTCCCGATTCTGATGAAATTTCATGGTGGAAAAGGGCTTGCTTGTCTTGGGGGTATGATTCTTTCATATAATCCCGAAATTTTTCTGCTTCTTCTTGTTATTGAGATATTCCTTGGTTTTGGTCTTGACTATATATGCGTAGTTCCCATTACAGGCTCTATTATTTTTACAGGAATTTATGCTTTCCTTACCGGCGATGCCGTTGGTACTATGATTCTTGCTTCTGTTTCTCTCATTATTCTCTATAAACATATTGAAAATCTTCGCAGAATCCTTATCGGTACAGAAGCTCATATAAGCTTTCTCTGGAAAAAAGACCAGGAAATAGAGAGAATCAAGCACAATACTAATTAATCTGCCGTAAAGCTCCCCTTATTGGGAGCTTTTTCAGCGTAATGGAGATGATTTTATGCAAAAAAATACTGCGTATATGACAGAAGGCCCACTTCTTAAAAAAATCCTTCTTTACACCTTTCCGATAATTCTTACCGGAATTCTTCAGCTTTTATTTAATGCAGCTGACCTTGTAGTTGTCGGACGTTACTGCGGACGTCTTTCTGTAGCTGCGGTCGGTGCCACAGGAGCAATCATCAATCTTATGACAAATCTTTTCATTGGTCTGTCAGTTGGTGCCGGCGTAAGTGTTGCTCATGCTCTCGGCGCTGGTCACAGCAAGGATGTCAGCCGAACAGTTCATACTGCTATTCCTATTGCAATTGTCAGCGGTATCTTCCTAACGATTATCGGTGTTCTTGGTTCTGAAACATTTCTGCGTCTTATGGGCACTCCATCTGATGTTATTGGTTTGTCTGCAACTTATATGCGAATTTATTTCTGCGGAATTACTGCGACTATGGTATACAATTTCGGTGCTGCTATACTTCGTGCTGCCGGAGATACAAAAAGTCCGCTTTATTTTCTGACGGCTGCCGGAATTGTCAATGTAATTCTTAATCTTATCTTTGTAATCGTATTAGATCTCGATGTCGCTGGAGTTGCACTTGCAACAACAGCTTCACAGATAATGTCTGCGCTTCTGATTATCCGAGCTCTTATGAAAAGAACAGATTCCTGTAAGCTCTCGTTCAGAAAAATGAAAATTCATCGCAGACAGCTTACAAAAATACTTCAGATTGGATTTCCAGCTGGAATACAGGGTTCACTTTTCTCAATTTCAAATGTAATTATCCAGTCCTCTATAAATTCGTTTGGCTCTATCGCTGTCTCCGGAAATTCAGCTGCCGGAAATATCGAAGGATTTGTCTATATGTCGATGAATTCCTACAGTCAGACGGCTGTAAACTTCACCGGACAGAATCACGGTGCAGGCAAATTTGACCGTCTGAAAAAAATCATGATTATATGTCTTGTTTCTGTATTCTGCACCGGATTTTTATTCGGACTTCTCGTCAGAATTTTTGGTAAACCACTTCTTTCATTCTATATTCCCGGCGACAAGGAAGCTATAAGCTATGGCCTTATCAGACTTACATATATCTGTATCCCCTATTTTATCTGCGGTCTTATGGATGTTACTACCGGACTTATCAGAGGAATCGGATATTCTGTTCTCCCGATGATAATTACGATTGCCGGAGTGTGCGGAATGAGAATTGTCTGGATCTACACAATTTTCCAGATTCCTAAGTATCATACTCTACAGAATCTTTATCTCTCATATACTATTTCGTGGTCGCTAACATTTGTTACTGAACTGATAGTATTTCTCGTTCTTCTGCGAAAACTCCGTAAGAAAAAAATGTAAATTCACCTTATCCATTATTTCCGAATATAATATAGAAATATATTATAGGAGGAAATATTTATGGACATAGCTGTTATTATTTCTGCTGTGGTGATGACTGTTATTGCCGGTATAGAATTTGCCTGTCTTTTCTGCTGTTCAAAAGTCAGAATGAGGACTGTTCCTGTTATTGCTGTACTGCCTGTTCTCCCTGATGACATTGAGCTGCGGCAGAAACTGGAATATATGGAGAATGTCCTTACAAGAAAAGCCCACGAAATCAATGGACTATTACTTATTTCTATAAATGCAGACAGCGATCAGATAACGCTGTGCAGGGAATTCTGCAAAGCTGTTCCTTCGGCTGAGCTTACAGAAATCAGTGATCTTGAAAAAAATTTGCCTGAAATGTTTGCATTTCACAATGAAATATAGTATAATAAAAAATAGTGAAAATCAGGAAAGGAGGATGTATATGGATGAAAAACCTTTGCATATAGAAGGAACTGTCGAAAACATCCTCTATAGAAACGAAATGAATGGCTATGCGGTCGTTGATATAGATGCCGGCGGTGAACTTATTACGGCTGTTGGAGATCTCGGTGATGTCGAGGAAGGAGAAGGTCTTATCCTTGAAGGACAGTATATAAATCACAAGAAATTTGGTACGCAGTTCAGAGCTGATTATTGTGAACGCAAACTGCCTGATACTGTCGTTAATATTGAAAAATATCTTGCGTCCGGAGCAATCAAGGGTATCGGTCCGGGACTCGCAAAAAAAATCGTCAATGTTTTCGGTGCGCAGACTCTTGAAATCATGGAAAACAATCCGCACCGTCTTTCTGAAATAAAGGGTATTTCTGCTGCAAAGTGCGAAGATATCGCCGCCGAAACAAGGAAGCTTTTCTCTCTCCGCTGCATAATGACTTTCCTTCAGAAATATGATGTGAAATCACAGTATGCAATGAATACATACAAAAAATTCGGTACTGATGCCATAGAGCTTATGAAGCTCAATCCGTATATCCTCTGCGGAGATTCAATAGAACTTGATTTTACAAAAGCTGATTCTATTGCTCTTGATCTTCACATAGACAGAACTTCTGAAAAGCGGATCATTGCCGGAATACAGTACATTCTCAAAGCTAATTCTGCTATCGGTCATACTTGTCTTCCTCTTTCGATACTCTGCACTAAAGCAACAAGAGCGCTTGAAATCCGTGAATCTGATTTTTATGCAGCGTACAACAGTGCCCTTGATGAGCATGAACTTTTTGAATACTGGAAAAAAGAACGTGAATACGTTTATCTTCCGGATTACTATTATGCTGAGCAGTTTATTGCAGATCGTATCAACATCCTGAAAGATTTTACCTCTCCCGAGGATTTCAACTATGACGTTCTTATCGACATCGAAGAAGAAGAACATAATATCAGATACGAAAAGATACAGCGTCAGGCTATAACTTCTGCTGTTTCACGAGGGCTTATGATTCTTACCGGTGGTCCCGGAACAGGAAAGACGACTGCGCTTAACGCAATAATTTCTATCTTTGAAAAGCAGGGACGAAATGTTCTTCTTGCCGCACCGACAGGACGTGCCGCAAAAAGAATGTCTGATCTTACAGGTAAGGAAGCTAAGACAATTCATCGTTTGCTTGAGGTTGTTTACGATGTAGGCGGAAAACTAACCTTCGCTCATAACGAAAATGATCCCCTTGAATGTGATGTTATTGTTATTGATGAGATGTCAATGGTCGATGTGCTGCTCTTTGAAAAGCTTCTCCGTGCTCTCAGACTCGGATGCCGTATAATTATGGTCGGAGACAGCGATCAGCTTCCATCCGTCGGCGCTGGAAATCTTCTCAGCGATCTCATAGAATGTGGAATAGTTCCGGTCGTTACGCTGAAAGAAATTTTCAGACAGGCACAGAAAAGCTGTATAATTACTAATGCGCACAAGATAGTTTCCGGTGAATATCCTGATCTTACGCAGAAAAATAATGACTTCTTTTTCTTCAAGAGAAGTGATTACGGTAAATCAGCTGAGCTTCTTGCTGATCTTGCTGAAAACAGACTGCCGAAAGCATATAATATAAATCCTGTTGATGATATACAGATACTCTGTCCATCACGAAAAGGAACCCTCGGTACAGTCGAACTCAACAAGCTTTTACAGGAAAAGCTGAATCCTTCTTCACGAAAAAAAGCCGAGCACAAAGGATATATGTATATATTCCGTGAGGGCGACAAGGTAATGCAGACAAAAAACAACTACGATATCGTCTGGCGCAAGGATGATGAACAGGGAACCGGCATTTTCAACGGTGATATCGGACGTATAGTCAGCATTAATAATCTGGACAAGCTTGCGGTGATAGACTTCGATGGCAGAAATGCTGTTTTTACATTCGATCAGCTTCCGCAGATTGAGCTTGCCTATGCGATAACCGTTCACAAAAGTCAGGGTTGTGAATTTGAATATGTTATAATCCCTGTAATGGATGGTTTCAGCAAGCTGTCATACAGAAGTCTGCTTTATACTGCTGTTACAAGAGCAAAAAAGATGCTTATCATCATAGGACAGGAAGAAGAAATACAAAAAATGGTTGACAACAACAGAAGCGCAAGGCGGTATACCTGCCTGAAAAAAATGCTGAAAAATGATTTCCCCGAAAAATCGGGCGGTATATTTTCGGATAATATGCTTCTTGAAGAATAGAAAGGTTAAAAATATGGCAAATACTGATATTGGAATTGATCTTGGAACATCAAACATCGTAATGACAATGGGTAACAAAGGCGTTGTCCTCAGTGAACCTTCCGTTATAGCATACAATACAAGAACTGAACGTGTTCTTGCTGTAGGAAAAGAGGCTTATCAGATGATAGGCAGAAATCCTGACTATATTGCAGTTGCACGTCCGATTACTGAGGGCGTTATTTCCGATGATGATCTTACCCACAGCATGATCCGTGAATTTATACTTAAAGTTACCGGACATCAGCTTATCAAACCGAGAATAATTATCTGCATCCCCTCTTTTATTACTGATATCGAAAGCCGTGCTGTTGTGGATGCGGCAAAGAGTGCCGGTTCACGTCAGATATATCTTATTCAGGAGCCTATTGCGGCTATGATAGGTGCCGGTGTTAACATTACAAAGGCTAAGGGACATCTTATAGTTGATATTGGCGGCGGTACAACAGATGTTGCTATAGTATCTATGAACGGTGTTGTTACTTCATATACTATCAAAACTGCTGGTAATAAAATCGACCGTTCTATCATCAGATATATGCAGAATAAATACAAGCTCCTTATAGGTGAAAGAACAGCAGAAAAAGTTAAAATGGAACTTTGTAACCTCTATGATCCTAATGAGGAAATGACCTGTCTTGTTAAAGGCAGAAGTCTTCTTAAAGGTCTTCCGGCACAGGTTCTTATCAGTGAACTTGAACTTTTTGAGGCAATTGAAGACGATACATTCGCTATTATGGAGGCTATCAGAAAAGTTCTTGAAGAAGCACCTCCGGAGCTGGTTGGCGATATCTATGACAATGGTCTGCTTATGACTGGCGGCGGTTCGCTTCTGGGCGGACTTCCTCAGCTTATCAAGAGAACTCTCGGTATTGACTGTAAGATTGCCAAAGACGCTATTAATTGTGTTGCTAAGGGTACGGGAATGGCCTTCGGTCATATGACTACCCTCCTTGATGGCTTCGAAACTGCAACTGTTTATAAGTATAGATAAAAATGATCGGGTATCCATAATGAAATGGATACCCGTTTTTTTATTTCATTATATCAGAGTCATTGAACGGATCGCCGCATTCTGCGCAGAATTTTGGTGGGTTAAATGGATCTGCTGGTTCCCAGCCGCATTTATCGCAGCGGTATAAAGGTGCACTGGCGGGTTTCTGTTTTCCGCATCCAGCACAGAACTTACCTTTATTTACAGCGCCGCAAGAGCAATTCCAGCCATCCTCAGCGGGCTTGGGGGCTCCACACTCAGCACAGAATTTACCTGTATTTTCTGCTCCGCATTTGCATTTCCAGCCGCCGGTTGGTGCCGGTTTTGCCTTACCGCAGTTATTGCAGAATTTTCCGGTATTATCAGTTCCGCAAGCACATTTCCATGTATTGCTTGCAGCCTGTTGAGCAGTTGCTGCCTGCTGCTGTGCTGCTCCCATAGCATAAAGATTCTGTGCACTCATTCCTCCAGCCTGTGAAGCAAGATTCATTCCAAAGAAGCCCATTGCAGCTCCGCCGGAATTTCCGGCAGCTGTTTTCATTGCTTCAGCCTGTGCCTCAGCAAGAAGTGTTGCTGCATTCGAAGGATCTCTAAGCCATGCCTTATCCTCATATTCCTGAATCTTTTTAAGGTCAGAATCAGAAATTGTAGAAGAATTAATAAAGACTCCTGTAAGAAGAATACCTCTGCTGTTTTCCCAATTTGAAGCAAGAGCGTTCTTGATAGCGTCTTTTACATAAGCCTGACCGCCGGCAAGCTGATCGTATCTCTTTCCCTGTTCAGAAAGTTCAGAAAATGCCGGATTAAGAGAGTCAAGAAATTCGCTTCTGATCTGCATATCGAGATTCTTGCGGTCAAAAACACCCGAAACGTTTCCGCATACGTTTACATAGAAAAGAACGGGGTCGCTGATTCTGAATGTATATGTACCATTGCATTTAACATTAACAGTGAAAGGTCTGCCGAGATCTTCATACTTCATTCTGAAAGGAACAGGACTTGTAGTGCCAAAAGTATTATTCATAATTTCCTACATGTTGAAGAAATAGATTCGCTGATCCTTAGCTGCTTCACCACCGAACTTGATTCTTTCCCACATTTCCTTGAATGTATCGATCAGTCCTCTGCCGAAGCTGCTGGAAAAAATACTCGGTGATTCACCGGAATTATATGTATACACGCCGGCTTCTGTAGCAATTTCAGTAACCATTCCCTGTTCAACCATGATCATTGCCTGACCTTCGTGTACAATGATTTTACTGCCGTCAGAGATTACATTTTCGTTTCCTTTAGTATTTGAAGAGCGCTTTCCGGTCTGCCTTTTTCCTCTTACAACGAGAGCGTCGGCAGGCATGGATTCGCAAGAATAAAATTCAAGCCACTGATCCGCCATAGTAGATGTTACTGCGGTTAATGCTGCTTTAAGTATACCCATAATTAAGACTCCTTTCGGGGATAGCCCCGTAAATTTTATGTATTAAAAGCACTGTTGTCTCCAAGCCACTTATATTTAAAGAGATGATTGGAGAAACCGTAAATAAATGTGCTTTAATTAATTATATCATATTGTTTATATAAAATCAAGAATTTATTCCCAGTCTTTCCAGATTTCTGGCTGAAATCCTATTACTGCTTTTTTTCCGCAGCGTACAACGGGAGTTATGATAAGCTGCTGATTCTCAAAGAGCTTTTCTATTCTGTCCTCATCTGTGAGATATTTCATCAGTGTAAGAGTGTCCTTGTCCTTAGCTTTGTCGTTGATAAGATTGTCAATACCTCCGACTGCATTTACGACGTTATTGAATTCTCCTCTGCTCATCCCCTTTTCTTTCATGTCAATGAGCTGACATTTTACTCCTCTTTCTTTGAACCAGCGTTCTGCCTTTTTTGTATCAAAACACTTTTTTGTTCCGAAAATCTGTATGCTCATTCTCAATCCTCCTGAATAAAGGCAATATTCATATCTTCAGCTGCTTTGATAAGTTCAAAAGTAATATTGTGAAGATCAAGTCCGCTCTGTGCGAAATACAGTCTTACAGATGTATATCGTGAGAACATAGGTGATTCAGTTGAATATGTTACAGGCTTTCCTTCTGTACCGCTCCATGTCATGGTACCGCATGGAGAACCCATAAGATACAGGGTTACAGGAATCTG
Organism: Ruminococcus sp.; assembly: GCA_017513795.1. GTDB lineage: Bacteria > Bacillota > Clostridia > Oscillospirales > Ruminococcaceae > Ruminococcus. The sequence goes on along the minus strand of JAFXEJ010000106.1, from coordinate 2,861 downwards.
TGCAAGTTCGCCTGATTCAGAAGAACCGGTTACTGAAATTCTGTAGAATCCCGGCTTTGCAAGCTTTACTGCGAAGCTGTAATTTTTACCGGCTTCGCTCTTTACTCCGGCAAGATCAAGTGTGAACTTATCATTTATATCGTACCATACCGCATTTGAATCATTGTCGGAAGAATCACCGTCTTTTCCGATAACCTCAGCACATGTATCTTCGCCGAGAAGCCGCTTCATAGCGTTTGTTTTCATGATGAATGTAAGAATTGTCTTTGCACTGCGCTGGAGTTCTCCTCTGGTCAGCGTTCCGTTTTCGAGTGACTGAGCAATGTCATCATCGTTATCTGAGCAGTCAGCACATACCATGTAAAGATCGTTCTGAGCACGAACCATAGCTGCAAGATTACTTCGGGAAGGTTCGCTGTCTGAGTCGTTTACAAATGCCCACCAGTCAGTCATTACTATTCCCTTGAAGCCCCATTCCTCACGGAGAATTGTTGTATTAAGATCATAATTTCCGGCTGTCCAGATTCCGTTTACTGGATTGTATGATGTCATTACAGAATCTGCTTTGCCGTCACGGACTGCAATTTCAAAACCTTTCAGATATATCTCACGGAGAGCACGCTCAGATACGACTGTGTTTACATAAAGGCGGTTTGTTTCCTGATTGTTTCCGCAGAAATGCTTTATAGTTCCGCTAACTCCGGCTGAACGAAGTCCTTTGAGTTCGGCAGAAGCCATTGTTCCTGTCAGGAACGGATCTTCTGAAAAATACTCAAAATTACGTCCGTTAAGAGGATGGCGATGAATATTCATTCCGGGACCAAGGAGACATTCTACTTTGTTTGCAGTCATTTCAAGTCCCATGTATTCAAACAGTTCCTGAATAAGCTCCTTATTAAAGGTAGAAGCTATAAGAGTTCCGTTAGGAAGGCTGAATGCCTTTGTTCCGCAGTCAAGACGCATTCCGGAAGGTCCGTCCGAACAGCAGACAGCCGGAATTCCAAATTCAGTAAGTTTATCTGTAACTCCTCCGAAAGCTGAAGCAGTACCGGGTGTTACTCGTGGACTTCCCATGCCTTCGCCTCTTACTATAGATGCAAGTTCATTATCGGAAAGCTGAGCAATGAATTCGTTAAGATTGTTTTTTCTTGAAATAACATCGGCAAGTGTTATTCCTTTGTTGCCTGTATATTTTATTTCCTTCGGGAGTCTGAAATTTCTGCGCTGTTTTACATCTGAATTATTGAGTGGTACAGCTTCATCTGAGGGAATAAAACCACTTTCAGAAATTACAGGCTTTACACGGTCAAAAGGCATAACCGGAGCCATTGCCTGAACGCATCTTTTTACAACAGCACCACGGCTTTGTTCTATAGTTACAGATTTTTTTGCAGTTCTTACATCAGAGCCTACATAAAAATTGTATTCTCCACCTTCAAGTACCCAGCATGAATGGCTTCCGGATGCACCTGAGTCATCGTATGATGCAAAATCTGCTATATTTACTGTGACATTTACATCCTGTGTCTCACCAGGTTCAAGAAGTTTTGTTTTTTCAAATCCGCAGAGGATTCTTGAAGGTTTTCCGAGATTTCCCTGAGGCGCTTCACAATAAATCTGTACTACTTCCTTACCGCTGAATTCACCGGTGTTTTTGACAGCACATGTAATAGTAATCTGTGATCCGTTTCCGGATGTGTGAACAGGAATTATTTCAAAAGTAGTGTATGAAAGGCCGAATCCGAAAGGATATCTTACCTTATCCGGAGCAAAAGTTTCAAACCAGCGGTATCCGACATAGATATCTTCATGATATATATTTTCCTTTTTATCGCCAAAATACTTATCGGACGGATAATCGGAAACATTATATGCAATAGTACCGGTAAGTTTTCCAGACGGGCTGACTTTTCCTGTGAGCACATCGGCTGTACCGGTTCCGCCGGTCATTCCGCCTTGCCATACATAGAGAACAGCATCGGGATTGGTGGAATCAATAAATGACATATCAATAAGACCGCCAGTATTGAGAAGTACAATCACTTTTTTGAATTCTGCACGGACTTTTTTGAGCATATCGAGTTCGATTTCAGTGAGAAGGAATGAACCTTCTTCCTGTCTTGCATCCATTTCCTCTCCTGCTGTTCTGCCGATAATAACGATAGCAGCAGAACTCTTTTTTGCTGCATTTTTTACAATATCAGCTTCAAGAGGCATTTCAGCTTGAGACCATGGTTCGTCGCCCCAGCCTTTTCCGTGATCAAAAGGATTTTCTTCGTTCCAGCTTTTATATACGTCAAGAAGCTCGGTATTAAGCTTTACACCGGATTCTATAAGACCGTCAATGATACTTGTTACCTTGGATACATTTACCATTCCGCCGGAACCTGTTCCGCTTTTATAATAGTTAAGCTGAATACGTCCGAAAACAGAGAACACCTCATCCTTTTTGAGAGGGAGAGCATTATTATCGTTTTTAAGCATTACAATGCCTTCTGAAACTGTTTCAGAAGCTTTTTCAAGATATTTATTCCAGTCAAGTGTTTTTTTCATTATATAACCTCTTTTCAAGAATGAATTGCGATATAAACTAAGTATATTATATCAAAATTTCTATTACAATGCAAGTCTTTTTGCGCAATTTTCACATTATATACTTGATTTTGGAAACAAAAAAAGAGTCTGGTTAAAAACCAGACTCTTTGGAGGCGCCACCCAGATTTGAACTGGGGATCAGGGTGTTGCAGACCCACGCCTTACCACTTGGCTATGGCGCCGAAATTGGAGCGGATTACGAGGCTCGAACTCGCTACCTCCACCTTGGCAAGGTGGCGCTCTACCAGATGAGCTAAATCCGCAAT
>JAFXEJ010000105.1 GCA_017513795.1 Ruminococcus sp. | reverse complement strand
GCGTCGCCGGGATACCAGTTTTCAGATGTAGAGAAGTTGTAGCTGTTCCACTCCCAGATAAGGTTGTGACAGCCGAAATCATTTGTGAGTGTCTCATAAGTGTAGATCCAGAGCTTCTTGTAAGCTTCAGAGCCTTCTCTGCCCCACCAGAACCATGAGGCTGTCTCACCGCCGCCGCCTTCTGCTTCGTGGAGAGGTCTCCAGAGAATCGGAATTCCCTGTTCTTCAAGTTCATTGAATTCCTTTGCAAGAACTTCAAGTCCCTGTAAGTAGTACTCATTTTCCTTTGTACCGGGTGTAGCAGCTGCTGAAGGTGAGAAATCTGTATCCTTAGCTGTGTAAGTTGTCAGTGCCCAGTCGATTTTCTGACCGATCTTATAGCTTTCAAAATCCTTAGGAACGTTGTAGTGGAATGAAGCAGTAGCGATACCGTTCTTATTCTTTACCCAGTCAATGATACGGTCAGTTGAGCCGTCGTCGCTGCCGAATGCAGGACAGCAGAAGTTACCGTAGTCGAAACCTCTGATAGCCGGAAGCTCGCCTGTAAGATTTTCAAGGTATTCAAACTCATACTCAAGACCGTGAGGTCCGCCGGAATAAATTTCCTGCTGACCGGAAATGATGTGATTTCCGTAAACCTCAGAAAGGTAGTTCATGAGGCTTCTTGTTTCAGCTGTAGCATTTACGTCGCAAACTGTCACCTGTGAAGCCTTTATAGGCGGAAGTGTAGCTGCTTCGATTGTGAAGTAGTCGAAATTTGTCCAGCCCCAGCTCTTTTCGATAGTAAGGTTGTTTTTGCCCTTATTGAGCTTTACAGTCATTGAAATTGCTTCAAATCCTGTATCATTTACAGGAATGGACAGTGCTCCCTGACTTACGTTGTTGATAGTAAGATTCTGCTGTTTTGCACCGCCGAGTCCACCAGCGTAGATAGTCAGAGTATACATACCTGCTTCTTCAGCATTAAAGTCAATGCTGATAGTTCCGCTGTCGGTCATTTTGAGACAAGAACCGCCGCTTGCACCGGAATTCTTTTCAACAGTTACGTCACCGGTAATAGTTGCGTCCTCGAACTCAACACGAGTTGCGTCAGCAGCAGTCACAAATACGGACGGTGTTGTAACAATAGCTGCATTTAAAGCCATTGACGCCGCAAGAAGTGCTGCTCCGCTCTTTCTGATTAATTTTTTGTGCATTGTAATTCCCTCCAAAACAATTTTACAATCATGCAGATGCTGTTTCCCAAAATAAAGCAGACATCTCTGACCAGGAAGCTGCTAAGCCTATATTACAGCTCTGTCATGCCATAATCATTATAGTGAATGCACAAATCAAAGTCAAGTTTTTTTAAAGATATTTCAAAACATTTGGCACTTTGCACTAAATGCATATAGCAATTTTTGGTCATAATCGCAACATTTGGTGAGTTAATTAATTGTGTGAAATAAAAAACACCCAGATAACAGTTTATCTGGATGTTGTTCATAATTTCACTTTAATTTTTTAACAAGCCCTTTGAATACATCGCCTCGTTCTTCAAAATTCTTGAAAATTCCATAGCTTGCAGCAGCCGGAGACAGCACACAGCTCTTTCCCTCCGGAGTTATCTGCGCTGCAAGATCTACTGCATCCTCAAGGTGTTCAGCATAATGAACACGCTCAGGCTCGTTGACATCTGCCGCCTGAAGCATATCAAAAACACGCTTTCCCGAAGCCTCCATGCAGATAACGTTTACATCAGCAGTGCTGAGAAATTCCACAAGCGAAGTATAATCAATTCCTCTGTCCATGCCGCCGATAAGGACAGTTCCGGCGTCAGGAACACTTTTTACCGCTTCGATAGCCGTTGCACAGGCAGTTGAAATGGAATCATCATACCAGCGGATTCCCTTGAATGTACCCACAAATTCAAGTCGGTGCGCAAGAGGATTAAAAGTACAGAGAGCACTTTCAAATTCCTCCGGACTTATAAAAGGAGATGTCATGAAATATGCCGCCGCAATATTGAAATGATTGTGAATTCCGAGAAGCTTTATCCTGTCAACAGGAATTTTATAGCTTTCGCCGCTGAATTTGAGTTCAGCAACACCATCGCTTACATAGATATCAGACTCAGGATTCTTATCAGAAATACTGAAAACAAGACCGTCATCATCCTTGGGTGCAATATCGCTGTTTATCAGCAGACAATCATCCTCATCCTGATAAAGATAAATATTTTTCTTTGCATTGTAATAGCGTTCCATTGTTCCATAATGGTCAAGGTGCTCCTCGTAAAGATTGAGGAATACCGCCGCTGACGGAGAAACAGTCATATATTCAAGCTGATGACATGAAAGCTCACAGACAACGATAGTTTCATCAGTCATTTCCTCTGCGATATTGAATACGGGAATTCCGATATTTCCGGCAATTATGCACTTCTTGCCGGATTCTTTAAGGATATGGTAAATCAGCGATGTAACTGTACTTTTTCCCTTTGTTCCGGTAATTCCGATTATCTGCTCACGGTAAACTTCAAAAAACACCTGCGTTTCGGAGGTTACAGTGCAGTCAAGCTCATCTGGCTGCTTTTCGAGTACGATTCCCGGACTTTTGAAAACAAGGTCAAATTCGCTGAGAGATTTCTGATAATCAGCTCCGCAGATCATTTTTACATCGCCGGATATTCCATTTGCAGCCGGATCAATTTCGTTGAGATCAGCAATCGCAACAGAAGCCGGTTTGCAGTATTTATTGATGATTTCAAATGTTGCTCTGCCCTCTCTGCCGAATCCGAGAATGCAGACAGATTTATTTTCAATGAGATTTTTTATGTGCTTTACAAATCTTTTCAAAGGAGACTCTCCATTTCTTTCTTTAAAATTGTTTTGAATTCATCCGTCAGAAGATTCTGCTCATTGAAGTAACAGCAGAATTCCTTTCTGAGAGGTTCAAGATTTTCCGGATGATAAAGCCCACGCTTCACATACTCCCCAAAGAGCAGCGGAAGCTCTACGCCCTGTGACTCAAGCCTCTGAACAGCAAGCGATACAGAAAGATTTACTTCACTGACGCTGCCCACGCACTCAAAAGGCTTGTGCTCGGATTCGCCTATAAGCTCAATGAAATATTCAAGCATTGCGCTGTCATTCAGCATATCTCTGCCGAAAATTTCTTTCAGCTCGTCAAGAGTGAGGAACGGCGAAAGTATCAGGCTGACAAAAAGGCACTTCGGACATTCTCCGCACCATATATCGGGCGAAACCTTACTTCCGAGATTACAGCTTCTGAACACGGGCAGATATTTTCTGTGTGACACAAACATTCCGGCGATCTGGAATTCCGTCAGCGGACGCAAAAAGCTGAAATAGCTGATTCCGGTGCCGAGATATTTCTCCTCGTACTCATGGAAGTCACTTTCAAATTCAAAGCTCTTTGAATACTGGTGATTTACACTGCTGCCGGCAACAGTACTTTCATTGGCACTTGATTCATTCGACAGAACAATATATTTCAGTCCATAGAGATACGCTGTTATCTCTGCCGAAAATGCTACAACGGACGAAAAAGGCGTATGTCCGTTAAGATATCCCTTGTTGTTGAGTTCAATAAGACTGCGGTCAAATTTACGCTGTGCTGTGATAAGAGTATCCTCCGGCAGACCGGCTGCCTCTACAGTTGCACTGATAGAGCACCTCTTGTTTATAGCATAGCAGCGGCATTTCATTCCGGAATTTTTCAGCGTTTCAAGCGTCAGAGCAGAATCCTTTCCGCCGCCTATCGGGATAAGACAGCCGTTAAGTTCACGGTCGGCACATGAATCTGCATTTATTTCTTTTCCGGTACAGGTAATATTTACAAGTTCCTCCTGAGTAGTTTCAATTCCGTTTATAAAAAGGAATTCACCAAGTCCGAGGAACCATAGTTTTTTCCACCACTTTTTCTGTTCCTCAGTGAGGAAACCGCATTCGATCATGAATTCCGGTGAGCATACAGCTTTCCAGTAGCTGACAGCCTCTGCCATTCCCATGTTAAATACAAGCTTTTCAAATACTGCGTCACCGGAGACAGTAAGTCCGGCTGGCTTAGGAAATCTCCATCCGGGATTGAACTGCGCAAGTCCGGGAATTTCAAAGGAAAAAGCCACCTCAACAGCTTCATCACTTTCTTTTATATCGTATGATCTGAAAATAAAAACAGGATTTTCATTTCTGAATGCCGCAAATTTATTCATATTACGCTTATCCTCCGGATATTTATTTAATGCCCTGTTCTTCGGCAAGTTTTTTACAATGTTTTCTCAGACACTCAAATGTTTCGTCTGAGATATCATGCTCGATCTTACAGGCGTCCTCTGCCGCCGTATCACGTCCTACGCCAAGAAGCATGAAAAATTCCGAGATAACAGTATGGCGGTCATAGACATGTTCAGCCACACTTCTGCCTTCTTCCGTAAGAGTAATGTGGTTGTTCTCATCGACCAGAACAAGTCCGTCATCCTTCATCTTTTTCAGTACGATAGATACGGTGGGACGTGAATATCCCAGATATGAGCATATATCAATAGCATGAACATCGGGCTGCTGCTTCGACAGGATCAGTATAGTTTCAAGATAATTTTCAACTGCTTCAGTAATAGCCATTTGCGATTCTCCTTTTTGGAATAGTTACCTTTATATTATATCATATTCTGTAAAAAATTACAACACTTTTTGCTATTCATTAAGCAATTAATGTGTGTGTATAATTTTCGTGGGCAAACATACTTCTTTATGTAGGGGCGGATGCCTACATCCGCCCGTTATGAATTTAATATGTCTACGGTGCGATGTATGCATCTCACCCTACATTGCCTATATATAATACCCAAATAATAAACTATTGATTATTATTATAAAATGTGGTATAATATTAAAGGAAAAATTTTTTCGGAGGGAGCATTTATGACAGCAAAAGAAGAATTTATTTCGATATTCAACGAAAACATCAAGCGTGAAGGAGCTGACAAGCTTCTCGAATACCTCAAGAAAAGCGACTTCTTCACTGCTCCGAGCAGTACACGCTATCACGGCTCTTATGAGGGCGGACTCGTCGAGCACAGCGTAAACGTATATCACTGCCTGAAGGACTACCTCTCACGTCCGAGGGTCAAAGAAAAATACGGCATGGAATATTCTGAGGAAACTATCGCTATAGTTGCTCTGCTTCATGATCTCTGCAAAATCAACTTCTATACTGTCGAATACAGAAACCGCAAAAATGACGCCGGTGTATGGGAGAAGTATCCATGCTACACAATAAACGACACACTCCCCTACGGTCACGGCGAAAAATCTGTCTACATAATCTCCGGATTCTTCTACGGAGACAGCCGGCTTTCCCGTGAGGAAGCATTCGCTATCCGCTATCACATGGGATTTTCCGGCACTGAAGACAAAAACATAATCGGCAAGGCACTTGAAATGTATCCGCTTGCATTTGCTCTCAGCGTTGCTGATATGGAGGCCTCATATTTCCTTGAAGGCAGCACAAAATAATCATCACAAGGAGTTATCACATTATGAACTGGTATGAAAACGCAATAATTTATCACATCTATCCTCTGGGATTCTGCGGAGCACCTAGATTCAACGACGGCGGCGAAGTTGTATACCGTCTTGACAAGGTTCTTGACTGGATTCCTCATCTCAAGGAAATGAACGTTGACGCTGTTTATTTCGGACCTGTTTTTGAATCTGTTGAACATGGCTATGATACCATAGACTACAAAAAAATCGACAGACGTCTTGGCGACAATGATTCCTTCCGCAATATCTGTAACAAGCTTCACGAAAACGGTATCAGAATCATTCTTGACGGTGTATTCAATCATGTCGGAAGAAAATTCCCTCAGTTCGTTGATATTCAGGAAAAAGGTCAGGGCAGCGGTTACTGCGACTGGTTCCAGAATCTTAACTTCGGCGGTTCCTCCCCGTGCGGCGATCCTTTCTGGTACGAAGGCTGGAACGGTCACTACAATCTTGTAAAGCTCAATCTGCGAAATGTAGGCGTGTGTGATCACCTTATCGACGCTGTCAACTACTGGATCGAGGAATTCAAGATCGACGGAATCCGCTTTGACGCCGCTGACTGCATTGACTTTGACTTCTTCAGAAGAATAAGAAGCTTCTGCAAGGGCAAGAGGCCTGATTTCTGGCTCATGGGCGAGATAATCCACGGCGACTACAACCGCTGGGCAAATCCCGAAATGCTCGACAGCGTTACAAACTACGAGTGCTACAAGGGACTTTACTCCTCTCACAATGACAAAAATTACTTCGAGATCGACTATTCTATCAATCGTCAGTCAGGAGCAAACGGCGGTATATACAGAGGAATGAGCCTCTATAATTTCGTTGACAACCACGATGTCAACCGTCTTGCAAGTACTGTAAACAATCAGGCATATCTGCCGCTTATATATACACTTATGTACGCAATGCCGGGTATTCCGTCCATCTACTACGGAAGTGAGTACGGCGTTCAGGGACGCAAGGAAAATAATTCCGACAGCAATCTCCGTCCCTGCCTCCACCTTCAGGATATGAACAGCGAAAATACCTCCCTGTACAATCACATTGTAAAGCTCGGAAGAATTTACCGTGCATATCCAGCTCTCCGCACCGGAGTTTATGAGAGAATCATGATAACAAATCAGCAGCTTCTTTTCAAGAAAACTCTGGGCGATCAGACTATCTATATCGCTCTCAATCTCGCTGATTATGAATTTGATCTCAACTTCGGAACACATCTCCCCGCTCTTGTTGATGTTATCGGCGCAAAGCAGATTCAGGTAAACAACGGCGGAGCTTATGTCAAAATGCCGCCATATTCCGCAATGATAATCGTTTCTGACGATATCGTGAATACTCAGCCGGAAGAAATTCCAGCCGCTCCCGTTCAGGAGGACAAGGAGACAGAAATCGTTGAAGGTGCTAAGTACCGTCATTTCAAGGGCGGAGAATATCAGCTGATAGCTGTTGCACGTCACAGTGAAAACAACGAGGAGCTTGTTATTTACAAGTCACTTTCTGACGGTCAGGTATGGGCAAGACCTAAGTCAATGTTTGTCGGAAAATCCGGCGATGTACGCAGATTCACAAAAATCAGCTGATAACTGTATATTCTTCTGAAAGTCGTTCATAATAAGGATACAGGGGAAAAACATAATCCCCTGACGCATCACCCCCTTGTAAAGCTGCCTGTTATCCGCACAACCGACAGCCAACCGGTGAAGCGGCTGTGCGGAGAAAGGTCTTTATTATGGGCAAGAACAAGAATAATAACAGCAGCAAGAATAACTCAGGCTCTCAGAACAAGAATTCTGATAACAGAGTTTCTGATAAGAACTCTAACAGCAACTATCAGGACAGTAATTCAGATAATAATTCCAGCAACTGATAGTAAAAGCCGCACCAGAAATGGTGCGGCTTTTATAGTATATACGCAAAAAAAGAGCTGCACAAAGCAGCTCTTTCTTTTACTATAATTATTCAGCGTCTTCTTCAACAGCCTCGTCCTCAGCAGCTTCTTCTGCACCCTCGAGGAGAGCACGCATAGAAATGCTGATTCTGTGTGATTCTGCATCGATGTCGATGATCTTAACGTCAACCTCGTCGCCTACTGTAAGGATGTCCTTAACATTTTCAACCTTCTTGTCAGCGATCTGAGAGATGTGGATAAGTCCGTCAACGCCGTCAACGATCTTAGCAAATGCACCGAAGCTTGTGATAGAAACGATAGTTGCCTTAACAACATCGCCTACATTGTAGTTAGCCTTGAAGATTTCCCAAGGATTGTCCTCTGCCTTCTTGAAGCCGAGTGAAATTCTGTTGTCCTCACGGCTGAGATCCTTGATGTATACTTCAAGAGTATCACCAACAGCAACAACCTCGCTGGGGTGCTTGATTCTCTTCCATGAAAGCTCAGAAATGTGAACCATTCCGTCGATTCCGCCGAGGTCAACAAATGCGCCGAAGCTTGTGAGTGACTTAACCTTGCCCACATAAACATCGCCTACGTTTGCGTTATCCCAGAACTTAGCCTGAGCCTCAGCCTTCTTAGCGTTCTGAACAGCCTTGATAGAGCCTACTGCTCTCTTCTTGCCCTCAGTAACTTCGATGATTGTGAACTCAACCTTCTTCTTGAGAAGCTCGTCAAGCTCTGCTCCTCTGGGGAGACCTGTCTGTGAAGCGGGAATGAAAATTCTTACACCGAGGTAGTTAAGAGTAACGCCCTTGTTTACGATGTGCTGAACAACGCCCTCAAGAACAGTACCTTCCTGCTGAGCCTTTACTACTACGTCGTAGCCAGCCTGCTCGTCAACCTTCTTCTTGGAAAGCTGAGCTGTACCCTCTGCATCGTTAACCTTGATAACGATGAGGTCAATTTCATCGCCAACCTTAGCGATATCTTCGGGCTTCTTTGAAGGATCATCTGTAAGATCTTCGAGCTTTACATAACCTGTATGCTTTGTTCCAAGATCAACGGTGATCTCAGCGTTATCTACGCTGACAACAGTTCCCTTGACCTTCTCTCCTGTATGTATTTTTTTGAATGACTGATCGAGAGCCTCAGCAAAATCGATTTCCTCATCCTGAGCAGCTGAAATAATACCATTTTCTGCCATAGTGGTTTGTACCTCCTTAATTATATAAGCAGGGGTGGATGCCCCCGCAGTAATGCCGATTTTTTCAGCATCGGGAAGCTTCAACGACCGAAGCTCGTCCGAATTTTCAATATGATACGTCTTGCAGTAACGGCTGCACACCTCATACAGCTTGACCGTATTCGAGCTGTGTCTGCCGCCGACTACCAGCATGATATCCGAAGCCTTTGCAAGCTCTGCCGCATCGGACTGTCTTGTATCAGTGGCATTGCATATCGTATCCGAAATTTCAATATCCGGATCATCTTTCGGGATCACGTTTAAACACTCATCCCATACTACTATATTATACGTTGTTTGTGCCACAATTGCAAGCTTTTTTTTAAGATTTTTGAATTTTTTTTCAAAAAAGTCTTTTAGCTCAAAATTATCCTTAAAAACAAGGCAATTTTCGTCACAATGACCAACAATTCCTTGAACTTCCGGATGCGATGCATCTCCGGCAATGAGAACAAAATATCCCTGTTTTGTTTTTTCTGCAACAATTTTGTGAATTCTTGACACAAACGGACATGTTGCATCAAGCATTCTGTTGCCTTTTGCAGCGATCTGCTCGTATATTTCCCTGCCGACTCCATGAGATCTTATCACAACTGTCTCGTCAGCTTCAAGTTCTTCAACGGAATCAATGATTCTTGCGCCCTTAGCCTTCATATCATTTACAACATCCTGATTGTGGATAATCGGGCCGAGAGTTGCAACTTTTGTATTCTTTTCAAGCTCGCTGTAAACCATTTTTACAGCTCTGTCAACTCCGAAGCAGAATCCGGCTGACTCTGCAACTGTAACCTTACTCATTATCTGTTCCTCCGTCAGAGACAGTTTCTGCCTGTACCTCCGGTTCACCCTCAACGATACGCTTGATATCAGCCATGTAACGCTTTTTCAGCTTTGAAAGCTGTCGGGGATTTGGATTTTCGCATATTTCAACGTAGTCTGCCGGATCTATCGGCTCGCCGTATACCACTCTCAATTTTGTACGGAAACGCAGTTTTTCGCCGTATACAACGCCTACCGGAACAATCGGACAGCCTGATTTTGCCGCAATAAGAGCTGCTCCGCTGTGACCTCTGCCAACTTTTCCGTCCTTTGAACGAGTTCCTTCCGGAAAAATCATCAGACTGCGCTTGTTGTTCAGCTTTTCAACTGCCGTATCAATAACAGCAGTATCGCCTTTTCCTCTTGATACGGGAAACGCTCCGAGCATCTTTATAAGAAGTGCAAAAGCCTTGTTTTCGAAAAGTTCCTCTTTAGCCATAAATGAAATTTTTCCACGGGATCCTGCGCCTACAAGCGGAGGATCTGCATAGCTCCGGTGATTGGAAGCATATATCACAGATTTTTTCTTGGGAATGTTCTTTCTGCCTACATATCGCAGACTGTACGCAATGTGCATATAAAGCCAGACAAGAAATCTGCAGAAATAATACATTAGATTTCACCTGCCGTTCTTTCGCTGATTATTCTTACTATTTCGTCAGCAGACTGTTCAAGGTTGAGTTCTGTTGTATCTACAAGAATTGCATCCTCTGCCTGTCTGAGCGGTGATGTTTCACGGTTCATATCCTGATAATCACGCTGGATGATATCCTTGAGAATGTCCTCATACGGCGGACAATCAGGCTTTACAGAAAGCTCCTTGTAACGTCTATTTGCACGTTCCTCAGCGGAAGCAGTCAGGAAAATTTTCACTTCTGCGTCAGGAAGTACAACTGTTCCTATGTCTCTGCCGTCCATTATGACGTTGTTTTCCCTTGCAATTTTTTTCTGCGTCTCGAAAAGATATGCTCTTACAGCCGGAATAGCCGATGTTCTTGATGCCGCCATTGAAATTTCCGGTGTTCTGATAAGATCTGAAACATCCTTGTCTCCAACGAATACCCTCTGAGTACCGTCGATGAATTTCAGCGAAATATCAGCGTTTTCAAGCGATTTTTCAATATCTTCGTCCGGAATGCCATTCTCTGTGATATAGAGAGCAGCTGCACGATAAAGAGCTCCCGTATCAACGTAGATATATCCGAGCTTCGATGAAACCATTTTTGCTATAGTACTTTTTCCTGCACCGGCAGGACCGTCAATTGCAATGTTGATAGTCTTCATAAATATTCTCCTTTTTATAAAATTCAGCCCTTACATATACATAGCCGCTGAATAGGCAGTTGAAAAGGCTATCTGTAAATTGAATCCGCCTGTATATGCGTCAACGTCTATGACCTCTCCGGCAAAAAACAGACCGGAAACCAGTTTTGATTCCATTGTTTTAGGGTTGATTTCCCTGACGGAAACTCCGCCGCTTGTGATTATTGCTTCATCAACCGGACGGAATGCAGAAATTCTCACAGGAAAATCCTTGATAATCTCGCCGAGCTTTCTGCGCTGTTCCCTTGTAATGCCGTTTACCTTCTGCTCTGCCGGAATTCCTGACAGCTTTACCGCAACCGGAATAAGCTTTGCCGGCAGAAGTTTTCTTATGCCGTTTGCGAAATCACGGTTGAGATTCTCACTGAAATCACGCTGAATACGCATATCAAGCTGTTCTGCGGTAAGTCCGGGTTTAAGGTCGATTTTCAGTGTATAGCGATTCGGCTGCATATCACGGATATGCGAGCTTGCACTCAGTACAAGCGGACCTGATACTCCGAAGTGAGTGAAAAGCATCTCTCCGAGTTCGCTGTAGATAAGCTTTTCACGGTCGAAAAGCTTCAGCGTAACGTTGCGCAGAGAAAGTCCCATCATCTCGGCGCAGTATTTATCCGGCGACACAAGCGGCACAAGACTCGGCTTTATTTCGGTAATCGTATGCCCAGCCATTTCAGCAAGAGCATAGCCGTCGCCATTTGAACCTGTATTCGGGTAGGATTTTCCTCCGCAGGCAATAAGTACTGATTCAGAGTGGAATTCATCCTTGCCGGCAGTAACTCCACAGCACTTTCCGTCCTCGATGATAAGTCCGGAAACACGCTTATGTATAAGTTTTACTCCAAGCTTTTTCATTTCACGGTCAAAAGCATCGGCGATATCATCTGCCTTGTCGCTTACCGGAAATACTCTGTTTCCTCGCTCTGTTTTGAGAGGCACTCCAAGCTCCTCGAAGAAAGCCATTGTCTCCTCTGCACAGAAACTCGAATACGAGCTGTACAGAAAACGTGGATTTACAGGGATATTTTTCATGTGCTCCTCCATAGAGGAATTATTTGTAACGTTACATCTTCCCTTGCCGGTAATACGAAGCTTTCGTCCGGTACGTTCATTTTTTTCAAAGACGATGACGGATTTCCCGAATCTCGCTGCATGAACAGCAGCCATACATCCGGCAGCTCCTCCGCCGATAATTATTACATCAGTCATTTCTGTCAATCAGTCTGCGGAACTTTTCAGCCGCAGCTCTCCGCCTTTCCTCTGTTGCACAATGATCCACGAAATATCCGCAGCCTTCCTTGATAAGAACATCGCCTTCCTTGGCATATTCCGGAAGATAGCATCGCATAACAGTTTCCATTCCGTCCTCTGTTTCAAGAACAGCCGTTTCATTTTCAAAACGGTCTATAATTATCATTAAATCAGTCCTTTTCTGTATTTGTTTTTAGTTCCTTGCCGTCCGATACAAATGTGACTGTACCGTTCAGATCTGTACGATAAATTTTATCAGTATACTTTGATATTTCTTTAAGCGCCTTTTTATTGGGATGTCCGTAGGAATTTCCCTCTCCGCATGAAATCACCGCATAATCAGGAGATATAGCCTTCATGAATTCAGCACAGCTTGAAGTCTCGCTGCCGTGATGACCGGCTTTATACACATCAGCATGACGGAGTTTTCCGGAATCTGCCATTTCCTTTTCCGCAAGAGCTTCTGCGTCTCCGGTGAAAATAAATGTATTCTCGCCGTGAGTCAGGAATAATCCCACAGAATAATTATTGACATTCTCGTAGCTTTTGCTGCACGGAGCAATTATTTCTATCTGAGCGTCACCAAGCTCTATAATTTTTCCAAGCTTCGCTTCACTCAGCGCAACATCCTGTGAATCGCACGAATCAAGAAATTTTTCGTAATATCTTGTGGTGGGAAAATCCTTATCGTCAAGGTGCGGAATTATTACCTGTCCGACCTTGAATTTATCAATTATCTTGTACATTCCGCCCATGTGATCGGAATGGGGATGAGTTGCAACGATATAATCAAGCTTTTCAACTCTTTTTTCGTTAAGAAAGCGTATTACTCCGTCTGTTTCTTCTGATTCACCGCAGTCGATGAGCATATTTTTACCTCCGGCACTCAGGAATATTGAATCTCCCTGTCCCACGTCAAGGTAGCATACCGTCAATTTATCCTCCGGCAGCGGAGTATTTTCCTTACGGCATTTAGCGGCAATGAAAGCAATTATCATTACCAGTACAACGACCGGAATTATGATTTTCAGCAGTTTCAGCCTTTTTTTCTTCGGTTGTTTCCGGAGTTGTTTTTTAAGCTCCTTGAGGAGTTCCTTTTCCCCTGCTGTGAGCTGGACCTTTCCGTCCGGCGATACTGTGAATTTGCTTGTGCTTTTGACTTTGCCTTTGCGTTTCCTTGCCATTTGCCGTCACCTCCCTTACGTCCGGGAATATCCTCCACCAGACATTTAGGTGAGGTTCCGATAAGATCTCGTCTGCCGGCGGTTTTCAGGGCTTCGAGTACGATTTCCCTGTTCTGCGGAAGGAAATATTGCAGTAATGCTCTCTGCATAGCCTTTTCCTTCGGAGTACGGGGCACATATACTTCCTTCATGGTGTAGGGATCAATTCCCGTATAAAACATACACGTTGAGATAGTTCCCGGTGTGGGATAAAAATCCTGTACCTGTTCGGGACGTATCTTATTTTCTTTAAGGAACAGCGCAAGCTCAATTGCTTCTTTAAGGGTACTTCCCGGATGCGAGGACATCAGATACGGCACAAGATACTGTTCCTTGCCGATCCCCTTTGTTATTTCGTAAAAACGCTTCTGAAACGCCTTGTAAGCTTCTATATGCGGTTTTCCCATTTTGTCGAGAACCGCCGCAGAACAGTGTTCCGGCGCAACTTTAAGCTGTCCGCTGACGTGATGCTTTATGAGTTCACGCATAAATTCGTCATTTACGTCCTGCATAAGATAGTCATAGCGGATTCCCGAGCGTATGAATACTCTTTTTATTCCTTTTATCTTTCGAATTTTCCTCAGCATGGAAAGATATTCACGGTGATCTGCTTTAAGTGCCGGACAAGGCTCCGGTGCAAGACATTTCTTTCCCTTGCAGAGTCCCTGACTCAGCTGTTTTTCACATGAAGTATGACGGAAATTTGCTGTAGGTCCGCCTACATCGTGAATATATCCCTTGAAATCAGGCATTTTCGTTATACGCTCTGCTTCCTCCAGAACCGATTTTTCGCTCCGGCATGTAATACGTCTGCCCTGATGCAAGGCTATCGAACAGAAATTGCAGTAACCAAAGCATCCTCTGTTATGCGTGATAGAAAAACGCACTTCCTCAATGCCGGGAACGCCTCCCTGTGCCTCGTAGGACGGATGAACCGCTCTTGTATACGGCAGACTGTATATATAGTCAAGTTCTTCGGTTGTAAGACTGAGCGCCGGAGGATTCTGCACAAGCATCATTTTTCCGCAGCGCTGGACTATCGTTTTTCCGTAGACTTCATCCTGCCAGTCATACTGTATCTTTGTTGCTCTTGCATATTCCGCCTTATTTTCGCTTACCTGTTCAAATGAAGGACACTGAGCCGCTCCGATAGGAGTATTCACCGGCTCCGTCATGTAACACGTTCCACGGATATCGTGAAGCTCCGAAATTTTTTCACCATTTGCAAGACGTGTGCATATTTCCCTGATCTGATGCTCGCCCATACCGTACATCAGCAGATCGGCACCGCTGTCCGGAAGAATTGACGTGCGGACAGCGTCATCCCAGTAATCATAGTGGGCAAAACGGCGGAGCGAAGCTTCAAGTCCGCCTATTGCTATCGGAATATCACCGTAGATCTCCCTCAGCTTTCTGCAATATACAATAACAGCACGGTCAGGACGCTTTCCGGCTTTTCCTCCGGGAGAATATGCGTCGTCGGAACGCTTTCTTTTTGCGGCTGTATAGTGTGCGACCATGGAATCAATATTTCCCGATGTTACAAGAAATGCGTATTTCGGGGCACCGAACCTTGTAAAATCACGGCTGGAATTCCAGTCCGGCTGTGCAATGATTCCCACTGTAAATCCCATGGATTCGATAAGACGTGTAACGATAGCCGCCCCGAAGCTCGGATGATCAACGTATGCGTCACCTGTGATATATATGAAATCAAACTGCTCTATGCCGGCTTCATCCATTTCCTGTCTCGTCGTAGGAAGAAATCCTTCGTACATTGTATACCCCCTCTCTTTATTGCTCCTGCATTCTGATTCTTCTTTCATCAAACTGCATCTTTGACATATATACCTTTCTCGGCTTTGAACCCTCGCTTGGACCTATAACGCCCATTTCCTCAAGTTCGTCTACTATTCTTGACGCTCTTGCATAGCCGAGTTTCAGCTTTTTCTGAAGCATTGTCGTGGAAACCTGTCCTGTATTTACAGCAATCTCCATAGCACGTTCAATGTAATCTCCGTCCGTAACGGCAGAACTGCTGTCTGAGCTTTCCTTATCGCCCTTTGTCTGCGGAACGTAGTTGTCAACGGCTTCGGTAATGGTAGCATCATACTCTGCCTTCGACTGACTGCATATAAATGAGATAGTTTCCGAAATATCCTTGTTTGAAGCAAAACATCCCTGAACTCTTACCGGCTTGTTCGTTCCGATAGGCATATAGAGCATATCGCCGTTACCTAAAAGCTTATCAGCTCCGGCTGTGTCGATGATAGTTCTTGAATCCACCTGTGACATAACTGAAAGTGCTATTCTGCTGGGAATATTCGCCTTGATAAGTCCTGTGATAACATCAGTGGTAGGACGCTGTGTAGCAACTACAAGATGCATTCCGGCAGCACGTCCCATCTGTGCAAGACGGCAGATGGAATCTTCAACTTCCTTGCCGGCTACAAGCATCATATCAGCAAGCTCGTCGATGAATACGACTATCTGCGGCATTTTTTCAAGTTCGTCCTGTTCGGCTATGTAGTTATACGATTTAAGATCGTTTGCACCTGTTTCTGCAAAAATAGTATAACGGCGCATCATTTCGTTGACTGCCCAGTTGAGAGCACCGGCAGCCTTTTTTACATCAATTACTATAGGAATAAGCAAATGCGGAATTCCGTCAAACACCTTGAATTCAACCATTTTAGGATCTATCAGAATGAGCTTAACCTCGTCGGGCTTTGCATTGTAAAGAATACTCATGATGATCGAACGTGTACATACGGATTTACCGGAACCCGTTGTTCCCGCAATGATTATATGAGGCATTTTTGTGATATCTCCGAGAACTATCTTTCCTTCGATATCCTTTCCTACTGCGAAAGTAAGCTTGCTTTCCGAATTGATGAATTCATTGCTCTGAAGAATCTCACGAAGCGTTACCATGTCCTTGTTCTTGTTAGGCACCTCTATGCCGACTACCGGCTTTCCGGGTACGGGTGCTTCAATTCTGACGCCCATTGCCGCAAGACTGAGAGCAATATCGTCTTCAAGTCCTCTGATTTTTGATACCTTTACGCCAGCACCCGGCTGAATTTCGTATCGTGTAATGGACGGTCCTCTGAGGATATCCTTTATCTTTACCTCAATGCCGAAGCTTTTCAGAGTATTTTTTATCGTTTCAGATTTTTCTCTCAGTTCTATAGCCGCCTCTGCGCTGTTTGACTTCAGGGACGGCGGAGTCAGAAGATCAACTGAAGGAAGTATGTATATCTGCTCTTTAGGAGCTTTTTCCGCTGAATTTCCGGCAGAATCCTCATCGTCTTCCGTATCGGCAACGTCTACTCCAGCCGCTCTTGAAATAAGCTTTTCAAGATTTTCATCCACATCATCGGCAGAACCATTTCCGGACCCCGATGCAGATGCACTATTTTTCTTTACTACAATAACATCGTCAGCCGGCAGCGGAATATCCATGATAAAGCCGTCATCCTGTCTGCTTCTTTCGGAAAGAGCCGATGATGCATCCGGATAACCATATCTGCTGTCGATAATTCCTATAGCTTCAAGATCAGCGTCGAACTGCTCTTTTTCTTCTTCCTCATCATTATCAAAATCGAAATAATCCTCATCAAATGCGTCCTCGAAGTTACCGCCGGTGAGTAAGTTGATAAGACCTTCAATACAATCACCCAAAAATCTGAACGGTACGAGAAGCAGCATAAAGAAATCCATAAGACCTTTTCCGGTCAGCAGCATTCCGAACACAAAAAACATTATAATTGTAACGATTTTTGCGCCCATTCCGCCGAATATAGCCAGAAGCGGTCCTGCAATGAGATAGCTTGCTACGCCTCCGCCCTTTAATTCAGTACCATTTTCATAAAGTACCGTAAAATGATTCCAGAAATTTCTGCCGGGAAGTTCTCCGACCGCAAATATCTGAAATGCCGCCGAAACAAGAAACGCCATTGCAATTCCCCAGAAGGCTCTGCCGGTGACTTTTCTCTGACTTTTCTCCATTCCTATCAGAACAGAAGTGTATATCAGCGTGACCGGAAGAAAAATCACTCCCACGCCGAAAAGTCCGAGCAGCGTGTCATGTATTCTGCGCCAGCCTGCCGTTCCCTCGATAAGTATTATAAATGTGATAAGTACTCCAGACGCAAAAAGAACTATCGACCAGAACTGATTCTGGTCATTTTCCATTGTCTGTTTTTTTTCTTCTTTCTTTGTTTCAGGTTTCTCCTTAGGAGAACTCTTAGGTTTTGCTGCACTTCCTTTTTTCTGCTGTGTTGCCTTTCCGGCACTTCCATTTTTAGATGCTGCCATTTTTTCCTCCTGAATTTTGTTCTTTATCCGGACAACCGCAGAAAACATCTGCGGCTTTCCGGAATATTCTATTGATATCTTTTTTCTGTATTTTCAATCATTTCATAAAGACATTCCATTGCGTTGCTCAGACTTCCGAGATCATCTATAAGACCAAGTTCAACAGCCTTTTCACCTTCAAGCACGCTGCCGACATCGAGGACGAGTTCCTCTGTATTCATCATAAGCCGTCGGAAATCTTCTTCCTTTATACTACTGTTTTTCAGTACAAAATTAACTATTCTGTCCTGCATTTTATCGAAATATGAAAGCGTCTGCGGAACACCAAGAACGGTTCCGTTCATTCGGACAGGATGAATCGTCATAGACGCACTCGGTACGATAAAGGAATGCTTTGCGCTGACTGCAAGCGGTACTCCGATAGAATGTCCGCCGCCTACCACAAGAGATACCGTAGGAGTTTTCATGCCGGAGATAAGCTCTGCTATGGCAAGGCCAGCTTCGACATCGCCGCCGACTGTATTGAGAATTATCAGCAGTCCTTCAACGCTTCTGTCCTGTTCTATCGCTACAAGCGCAGGAATTATATGCTCATAACGTGTAGTTTTATTCTGCTCTGAAAGAACGTAATGACCTTCTATCTGCCCTATCACCGTAAGACAGTGTATGAGATGCTTTGAATTCTGTGCGACAGTCTGTCCGAGCTTTTCGGCAAGCTCTGCCTCATCAAGCTTTTCTTCTGCCGCTGATTTGCTGTTTTTGTTTTTTTCGCTCATTCGTATATACTCCTTGAAAAAACTTTTTCAATACTTGCGTGATGCCTTTATATTTTGCGTTCTTTCCGGAATTATATACATTATTATATTATAAACTTTTTTGCAGATAAAGTCAAGAAAAAACAACGTATGAAAATTTGAACATTATAATCAAATTAAAATATAAAATCATCACATTTTTTATTGACATTGCAAACAACTTATGATATAATTAATAAAAATATCAATTCCGGAGGTTCATCCATGAGAAAAAAGAAAACAGCAGCTGTCCAGACAACTGTTACTAAAAAAAGCAGACTTCCGCTGATTCTCATACTCGCTGCGTCTGCTGTTATTATTACTCTTGTAATTCTCTCTGTTATATATTTCACCGGTCCCAAAAGAGCTGTAAAAAAATACGTCAGAGCCGGTATCAGCAAAAACGGCGGCAAAAATTATTTTTCGATGATACTTCCGGATTATGTGGCAGATCAGCTAAAATCTGACGAAAAATGGGAGGATATGATCGAAAGCTACAACACTGATCTTGCTGATGTCAGGGATGACTACAAATTCAAGATCAAGGATATCGAAAAAACAAGCGAATTATCTGACGACGCCCTCAAAGGTGCGCAGCTCTACTTCATGGAAATGGCAAAAAAATACGATACAAAGCCAGAAAAGCTTAAAATCAAAAAAGCTTTCGAATTTAAAATAAAACTCACTAAAAAAGACAGAAGCAGCAAGAAAAAAACTTCTGAATCCACAGTTGTCTGCGCCGTTAAAATAAAAGGCGACGGCTGGAAAATCGCTGAGGTTTCCGCACAATACCTTGAAGAACTTTGCTGGAAACAGTAATAATCAGACCGGAACAACACGCTCCTGACCGGATATTTCTACGGTCAGGAGCATTTTTTATCTTACCGACAAGAATTTGAAAATTCTACTTGCAATTGATCGTAAGTTGTGATATAATGTAAATGTTGAGGTGTAAAAATCACCTTGTATCAGAAAAAATTCAGGAGGAATCTAATTATGTTAGTTTCAGCTACAGAAATGCTTAAGAAGGCAAGAGCCGGCAAGTATGCAGTAGGTCAGTTCAACATCAACAACCTTGAGTGGACAAAGGCTATCCTGCTTACTGCTCAGGAGCTCAACTCCCCTGTTATCCTCGGTGTATCTGAGGGCGCAGGCAAGTACATGACAGGTGTTAACACTGTTGCAGCTATGGTAAAGGCTATGGACGAGTCCCTCGGAATCACAGTTCCCGTTGCTCTCCACCTCGACCACGGTTCATACGACGGCTGCTATCAGTGCATCAAGGCTGGCTTTACTTCTATCATGTTCGACGGCTCACACTTCCCGATCGACGAGAACGTTGCTAAGACAACTGAACTCGTAAACGTTGCTCACGCTCTTGGTCTTTCCATCGAGGCAGAGGTTGGCTCTATCGGCGGCGAAGAAGACGGCGTTGTTGGCGCTGGTGAATGTGCTGACCCCAACGAGTGCAAGATGATCGCTGATCTCGGCGTTGACTTCCTTGCAGCTGGTATCGGTAACATCCACGGTAAGTATCCCGAAAACTGGGCTGGTCTCAGCTTTGAGACTCTTGCTGCTGTAAACGAAAAGGTTGGCGAAATGCCTCTCGTTCTCCACGGCGGTACAGGTATCCCTGACGAAATGATCGCTAAGGCTATCTCTCTCGGCGTTGCTAAGATCAACGTTAACACAGAGTGCCAGCTTGCATTCCAGGAAGCTACAAGAGCTTACATCGAAGCAGGCAAGGATCAGCAGGGCAAGGGCTTCGATCCCAGAAAGCTCCTCGCTCCCGGCTTTGAGGCTATCAAGGCTAAGGTTAAGGAGAAGATGGAACTCTTCGGAAGCGTTAACAAGGCTTAATCGAATCCTCTATGTAAAAAAGGACATCCTTCGGGGTGTCCTTTTCTGCGTATGAAAGAAAATCTCATTATCATTGAATTTCCTCTTGATTTTTTTGATAAAACGTTGTATAATAAGTGGGTAATATAACTTTTTGACAAGGCAGGTTTTTATATGCTTAAAGCAATCTGTTCAAAAAAGGATCTCTCATCTGACAGATATTATGCTCTCGTCAGCGATATTATCGACAGCTCCGCACTTGGCAGACTCAAGGATATAACTCACCATATCTCGACGACACGTTTTCAGCACTGCCTGAACGTATCGTACTACACCTATCTTATATGCAAAAAGCTCCGCCTTGACGCCCGTGCCGCCGCAAGAGCCGGTCTGCTTCACGATCTTTTCTACTACGACAGAAAAAAATACAATAAAAGCAAAACAAAAGGTCAGCTCTCGCACAGTTCCATGCACGCTCGTCTTGCTGCCGAAAATGCCGCTGTTCTTACCAATATCACCGATCTTGAACGTGATATGATCGAAAAGCATATGTGGCCGATGACAAGACCTCTACCAAGTTACAAGGAAAGCTATATTATAACTCTGACTGATAAATACTGTGCAGTTCTGGAATTCCTTGTTCCAAGAATCAAAACAGTATTATCATAAAAAATACCGCCGCAAAGGAGAAATTATCATGAATATCGAAACAAAATGCCTTCATGCAGGCTACTCACCTAAAAACACTGAACCCAGAGTAGTCCCTATCGTACAGAGCACTACTTACGTCTATGATTCTACAGACGATGTTGCTGCTGTTTTCGATGATCCGACAAAAAGCCTGATCTACTCACGTTTTGAAAATCCTACAGTTATGGCTGTTGAAGAAAAAATTGCAGCTCTTGAAGGCGGTATAGGCGCAATGTGCACTTCCAGCGGACAGGCAGCTTCTCTCTGCTCACTGCTGAATATCCTTCAGTCCGGTGACAGCTTCATTTCTACTACAACCATCTACGGCGGAACTGTAAATCTTTTCGCTGTAACTCTCAAAAAGCTCGGCATTGAATGTATCTTCGTTGATCCTGACGCTCCCGAGGACGAGATCAGAGCCGCTTTCAAGCCCAATACAAAGGCTGTTTTCGGAGAAACTCTTGCTAATCCCGCACTTTCTGTCCTCGATATCGAAAAATTCGCAAAGATCGCTCACGAAAACGATGTTCCCCTTATCATCGACAATACATTCCCGACTCCGATTCTTTGCAGACCTATCGAGCATGGTGCTGATATAGTAATCCATTCAACATCCAAGTACATGGACGGTCACGCTGTTCAGGTAGGCGGTGTTATCGTTGACGCCGGAACTTTCAACTGGGCAAATGGTAAATTCCCTGAATTTACTGAGCCTGATGAGAGCTATCACGGTATTGTATACACTGAGACATACGGCAAGGCTGCTTACATAATCAAGGCAAGAATGCAGCTCATGAGAGACTTCGGCTGCTATCCTTCAGCTCAGTCAGCTTTCTATCTCAATCTCGGTCTTGAAACTCTCCATATCCGTATGAAGCAGTACTGCGAAAATGCTAAGATCGTGTCTGAATTCCTCGAAGCACATGACAAGGTTGAATCTGTAAATTATCCCGGTCTCAAGAGCAATAAGTATAACGCTCTTGCTGAGAAATATCTCCCCCTCGGTTCCAGCGGTGTTATCTCATTCGTTATCAAGGGCGGCAGAAATAACGCTATCAAGTTCATGGATTCTCTTAAACTGGCTTCAAATGAAGTACACGTTGCAGATATCCGTACATGCGTTCTTCACCCTGCAAGTGCTACTCACCGCCAGCTTACTGACGAACAGCTTGTTGCATGCGGTATTAACGGCGGAATGATCCGCTTCTCTGTTGGTCTTGAAAATGTTGAAGATATCCTCGAAGACCTCAGAAACGCTTTCGATGCAATTGACTAATATATTACAAAAAGGACTTCCTCAAAGTGGAAGTCCTTTTCTTATAAGCAAAATATATTTTTTACGTACGACCAATGGCAGCTGCATATATATTACACTTATAAGCTGCCTTTAATCTCTGTTTCTGAAAAGTTCACGAAGAACAAGACCGGCTCCTGCGGCTGTAAGACCGAACATTATAATAAAGATATATGCAGATGTTCTGCGCCAGTAAATCTGTGTTGAAAGCAGAACACTCAGCAGAACGATAACAACACCTATTGCAACAACAATCCAGCCGAAAACCTTACGTTCCATGAGGAAAAGCATTGCAATTCCTATTACGATAGGAAGCATAACCATTCCGTTCGGTATATTAAACGATCCGATATGGAAAAAGTGATTTCCCCAGCTGCTTGTTACAGTAAGATTGTTGAAGATCATAAACAGACCGCCGGCAAGCATCAGAAGTCCCACAAAAAAGCTGAGCAGACCATCACCCTCGCTGCGTGATGTAGTTCTTCTTCCTGTACCTGTACTGCTGTTCATTTCACGAAGCTCCTCATATATTTTTTCGAGCTCCTTATCGCCGTTTGAATTAGCCATTTTTAAATTCCTCCTTTTTAGTCTTGACATTTTGGTATCTTTTGTGATATAATAAACCTGTTGGATATATGCCGGTGTGATGGAATTGGCAGACGTGTCGGACTCAAAATCCGATGGTAGCAATACCGTACCGGTTCGACCCCGGTCACCGGCACCATATTTTTTTCAGTGGGAGCGTTTTGAACGCTCCCCTTTTTTATCAGTTTACAAGTTCGATATAGTCCTTTGAAACATATCCAAAGCCATTTTTAAACACGATCTTGTACCAGTCGCCGTCCATACCAATGATTTCTACCATACTTCCCTTTGCGACCATTCCGATAACTTCATATCCCTTATCAGGACCTTTTCTTACATTGAGATCTGTTTCCTTTGTCACAACTCTGCCATGCTGATTCTGCGAAGTTTTGCTTCCCGTCGAAACAACAAGCAGAACACTTGTACCTTTTTTTACCTTTGTTCCTGGAGCTATATTCTGCGAAATAACCTTTCCGGATGCTATAGTATCACTTTCCTCATAGGCAGTATTGACGAACAGTTCATTTTTTTCAAGTTCCTTTTTTGCATCCTCAAATACCCATCCACTGACGTCCGGAACAACTGACTCCTGAGAAGGTTCAGGTCCAAGGGAAACATTGAGTATAATTTCAGTACCCTCTATCACTACTGTTTCTTCGGGAACATTCTGATAAACTACAGTATCCTTCGGCTGACTATTGTATTCCTTTACGATTTCCACGATAAATCCGGCGTCTTCAAGAATCTTCTTTGCTTCATCGCCGTTCATTCCGCATACATTCGGCATTGAATAGCGTCTGAGCGGTTTTTCAGTAGCTGCTTCAGCCACTGTCGTTTCAACAGATGATGTAGTTTTTTCAATTGCAGAAGATTTATCATCATTATCCTTTTTATCAGACTTCTTTTCGCTGTCATCATATGCCTCTGAAGATGAATCTATTGATTTATTACGTCCGGAATCATCATCGTCATTTCCGCCGAGAAGAATTACCGCTATTACTCCAGCAATGGCGCATACAAGAAGAATTATCAGCGTCACCAGAACTATCACTGCTGTATTGTTTTTCTTCTTTTTCGTACCGTATCCCACAGGTATCCGCTGCATTCCCTGATTGTTATATCCAATCGGGACATTGTACATATTATTCTGCGGCTGCTGCGGAGTATATGGCTGAGGCCGCTGCTGATTTGCATACATATTCTGTGGTTGCTGAGCCTGTCTCTGCTGCTGATTTGCATACATATTCTGCGGTTGCTGAGCACCGGTGTTTCCTGCCTGCTGTGGTCTGCGATCATTCATATCATTCTTGAGCTGTGCTGCTACGGAATAATCATCCTCCGACGCATATACTGTCTGTTCATTATCCGAGTTTTTATTCAGATCCGCCATAATCCCTCTGCCGCTTACTGACGGCAGAATTCACCTCCTTTATACAAGTTTTGATGTTTCAAATATTGCAAAGTATGCAAGAACGAGTACACCAAGAACGATTCTGTACCATCCGAACACTTTGAAATCGTGCTTTTTGATATAATCCATAAGGAATTTTATTACTACTACTGAAACGATAAATGCAGTTATCATTCCGGTGAGAAGAACTGCAATTTCAGTTCCTGTAAAATCAAATCCGAACTTTACTATCTTGAGAAGACTTGCACCGAACATTACCGGAATTGCAAGATAGAATGTAAACTCAGCGGCAACTGTTCTTGAAACTCCGATAAGAAGTGCTCCGACAATAGTTGCTCCGGAACGTGATGTTCCCGGAAAAACTGCGGCAATCAGCTGGAATGCACCTATAATAAGCGCCGTTTTGTATGTAAGCTCGCTGATGCTGTTTATTTTTGAGGTGCGTCCCTTGTTCCAGTTCTCAACGACTATGAAAGCAATACCAAATACAATAAGTGCGATTGATACCGTCAGCGGATTATAGAACAGCCTGTTCAGTACATCGTCAAAGAGAAGTCCCACAACGGCCGCCGGAAGACAAGCTGCAAGCACCTTGAACCACATTGTAAATATGTCTTTTTTGACATATGCTCCTGCACCGTTTTCCGAGAGCGGCGACGCATTATTTTTCTTTCCGAAAGGCCAGAGCTTCTTCCAGTAGAGAAGCACAACTGCCATGATAGCTCCGAGCTGTATCACAACATCAAACATCTCTTTGAATTCATCGCTCATCTTCATGTTAAGGAATTCATCTACCAGAATCAGATGTCCGGTGCTGCTGACCGGAAGCCACTCCGTTATGCCTTCGACGATTCCAAGAAATATTGATTTGATTATATCTGCCATACTGTTTTTTCTCCTTTTTTTCATCTTTATTTCATTATATTGATTATATCATACAAATATTATAATGTCAAACAATATACCAATATTTCACTATTTGTAATAATACCGTTATATTCAGAATAATCCGCTTTTTTGTCTTGTATGTGTAAAGTATTCGTGGGCAAACTTATTTTTTGTTTTATTTCTTATGTAGAGGCGGATGCCTACATCCGCCCGTAATGAACGTAATATGTTTACGGTGCGATGTGGGCATCGCACCCTACATTGCCTATATTTTTTTACACATACTTTTGTCTTTTCCCCGTTGACAATTTTTCCGATATGTGGTATAATAAATCTATATATCAACAGCTATGACGGAGAGGAGTAGGCATATCATCTGTTTTCAGAGAGCCGCCGGACGGTGCAAGGCGGTATCAGACTATGCTGAAGTAGCTTCTGAGCTTCATGGGCGAAGGTTTCTGTGTAGTCCATGACGTGATTCTCACGTTACAGGGAAAGAAGTTGCATGACTTCGCAGAGTGCGGGATTTCCCCGAATTCAGGTGGTAACACGGACTATAGTTCGCCCTGAACCTATTTCTACGGTTCGGGGTTTTTTAATACCCGGATCAATTTATTCAGAAGGAGAAATTTTAAAATGGCAAAGGAACTTGCTAAATCCTACAATCCAAAGGATTTTGAGGACAGAATCTATGCTGCATGGAACGACAATGGATGCTTCCGTGCAGAGGTTGACGAAAAGAAAACACCCTATACTATCGTAATTCCCCCTCCGAACATCACAGGACAGCTCCATATGGGACACGCCCTTGATGAAACACTTCAGGATATCCTTATCCGCTGGAAGCGTATGAGCGGCTATTCTGCTCTCTGGCTTCCCGGAACAGATCACGCTGCTATCGCAACAGAAGCTAAGATCGTTGAGGCTATGCGCAAGGAAGGCGTTACAAAGGAAGATCTCGGACGTGACGGCTTCATGGAACGTGCATGGGAATGGAAAAAGCAGTACGGAGGACGTATCTGCGAACAGCTCAAGAAACTCGGTTCATCATGCGACTGGTCAAGAGAACGCTTCACTATGGACGAAGGCTGCTCAAAGGCTGTCAAGGAAGTTTTCGTAAAATACTACGAAAAAGGTCTTATCTACAGAGGCGAAAGAATCATCAACTGGTGCCCTAAGTGCAAGACTTCTCTCTCTGACGCAGAAGTAACATACGAAGATCAGGCTGGTCATTTCTGGCACCTCCGCTACAAGATCAAGGATTCTGACGGTTATCTTGAACTCGCTACAACCCGTCCGGAAACACTTCTCGGCGATACTGCCGTTGCTGTAAACCCCAACGATGAGCGTTACAAGGATTTAGTCGGCAAAATGGTTATCCTTCCTCTCGTTCACCGTGAAATTCCTATCGTTGCTGATGATTATGTTGAAATGGACTTTGGAACCGGCGTTGTAAAGATCACTCCGGCACACGACCCCAACGACTTCGAAGTTGGTCTTCGCCACAAGCTCCCTATCATTAATGTAATGAACGACGATGCTACTATCGTTGAGGATTATCCCAAGTACGCCGGATTGGACAGATACGAAGCAAGAAAGGCTATCGTTGCTGATCTCGAAGCTGAAGGCGCTCTCGTTAAAATCGAAGAATACAGCCACAATGTAGGTACATGCTACCGCTGCGGAACTACAGTTGAACCTAAGGTTTCTACACAGTGGTTCGTTAAGATGCAGCCCCTCGCTCAGCCCGCTATCGACGCTGTAAAGAACGGAGATACCAAGTTTGTTCCTGAGCGTTTCGACAAGATCTACTTCCACTGGCTTGAAAATATTCGTGACTGGTGTATCTCCCGTCAGATCTGGTGGGGACATCAGATTCCTGCATTCTACTGCGACGAATGCGGTGAAATGATCGTTACAAAGGAAGACGGAGCTGTATGTCCTAAGTGCGGCAAGCCTATGAGACAGGATCCTGACACTCTTGATACATGGTTCAGTTCTGCTCTCTGGCCTTTCTCTACTCTCGGCTGGCCTGAGAAAACAGCTGATCTCGACTATTTCTACCCCACAAATACACTCGTTACCGGCTATGATATCATCTTCTTCTGGGTTATCAGAATGATGTTCAGCGGTCTTGAAAATATGGGCAAGGTTCCTTTCGATACTGTTCTTATTCACGGTCTTGTCCGTGACGCTCAGGGACGCAAGATGTCCAAATCCCTCGGCAACGGTATTGATCCCCTTGAAGTTATCGACGAATACGGCGCAGATGCTCTCCGCTTCATGCTTGCTACCGGAAATTCTCCCGGAAACGATATGCGCTACATCGACGACAAGGTAAAGGCTGCAAGAAACTTCGCAAACAAGCTCTGGAATGCTTCACGCTTCATCATGATGAATCTCCCCGAAGACTTTGAATTCAAGGGACTTCCTGAAAAGCTTGAAATCGAGGATAAGTGGCTTATCAATAAATTCAACCTCCTTGCTAAGGAAGTAGGTGAAAATCTCGACAAGTACGAGCTTGGTATCGCTTCACAGAAAATCTACGACTTCATCTGGGATATCTACTGCGACTGGTACATCGAGCTTACAAAGCCCCGTATTCAGGCTGGCGGCGAATCCAAGGCAAGCGCACAGGCTGTTCTTGTATGGGCAATGCAGGGTATGCTGAAGCTCCTTCACCCCTTCATGCCGTTCATCACTGAGGAGATCTGGCAGGTTCTCACAAATGAGAAATCCATGATTATCCTTGAAACATACCCAACATACGACAGCAATATCGACTATTCCGCAGAGGAAAAGTCCTTTGAAAAGATAATTTCAGCTATCAAGGCTGTAAGAAATACACGCACTGAAATGAACGTTCCGCCGTCAGTAAAGGCTAAGCTTATCATCGAAACTGACGAGCCTGAGCTTTACACATCATGTGCAGCATTCTTCGAGAAGCTTGCTTCCGCTTCTTCTGTTGAGGCAGGAGCTTCCGTTGAGCACGAAAACTGCGCAAATGCCGTTACAGATTCCGCAAGAATTTTCATTCCTATGGACGAACTCGTTGACAAGGAAAAGGAAATTGCTCGTCTTGAAAAGGAAAAGGCTAAGGTTCAGAAGGATCTTGACTTCCTCAGCGGAAAGCTCAATAACCCCGGATTTGTTGCTAAGGCTCCCGCACAGCTTATCGAAGCTGAAAAGGCTAAGCTTGCAAAGGCTGAGGAAAAAATGGCTAAAATCGAGCAGTCAATTGCCGCATTCAAGGCATAAAATGGCAATCAACAGGGAAGATATCTTCCGCTATGTCAGGGAAAAATACAGCACCTCTCCCGATTATCCGTGGGAGAGGGACGCTGATTCCGCTGTACTCAGAAAATCAAACAAAAAATGGTACGGACTTGTCATGAATGTCCGCAGAAGCGTGATTGACGGGAAAAGCGAGGGCTGCACTGATATTCTCAATGTGAAGTGCAGTCAGCTTGTCCGTGAAGTGCTTATCAGCGAGGGGAAAGCAATTCCGGCTTACCACATGAACAAGCGGCTGTGGATAAGTATTCCCCTTGACGGCGGAATTTCCTTTGACGAGGTCTGCGGTGTTATTGATGAAAGTTATAAGTTGGTGAAGTAATTATGATTAAACACATTGTAATGTTCAAATTCAAAGCAACAGAGGGAATGAGCGAATACGACAACGCACTTGAAGCAAAAAAGCGTTTCGAGGACGTAATTGCAAAGGTAAATGAGCTTAAAAAGGGAGAGCTTGTTATCAACTCCGCTGACGCTCCCGAAAGCAATTACACAATCGCTCTTATCTGCGATTTTGACGATATAGAGGGACTTAACGCATATCAGGTACATCCGGCACACGTTGAGTTTGCAAAATTCATAGGCACAGTAAAGACAGAACGTGCCTGCATTGATTATGAATTTTAATGCGTGATATGCATTAAAAATAAATATTATTGCCGTTAGCACTGTACGGCAGAAAACGGAGGGAAAAAACATGACAAACTTAAAAGGAAAATGGGCGCTTCTCACTGGCGCAAGCAGAGGAATCGGATATCTTTCTGCAATCGAAATGGCAAAACAGGGCTGTAATCTCGTACTTCACAGCCGCAGCGCAGAGCACTGTCAGAAGGTTCTTGATGACGTGAAGGCTCTCGGCGTTGACGCTTATGTCGTTGAAGCAGAGCTTTCCGATCTTGATTCTGTTGAAAAAATGCTCGCTGAGATTGATGCAAAGGGGACTCCCATTGACATCATCCTCAACAACGCCGGACTTCAGATTGCATACCGCACTGAATATCTCAAAACTCCTGTATCTGACTACGATATCAGCTTCAAGGTAAACACAACTGCTCCTATGATGATCTGCTATCACTTCCTGCCTCAGATGGCTGAGCGTGGCTTCGGAAGAATCGTAAATACTACAAGCGGTATAAATCTCGAACCGGAACAGGCTGGGTATTCCGCTGCAAAGGCTGCTCTCAACAAAGTAACTATCGACCTCGGATTAAAGTATCAGGGAACTGATATCACTCTTAACCTCGCTGATCCTGGTTGGTGCAGAACTGATCTCGGCGGCCCTAACGCTCCTAATTCACCCGAAAGTGCACTCCCCGGAGTTCTTGTCGGAGCTTTCGTAAACGACAAAAAATCGGGAAGAATCTTCTCTGCACAGGAATTCTCAGGCATGAGCCTTGAGGACGCTGTTGCAAAGGCTGAGTCTCAGGACAGTCCCTACTGATATGAATTTTAATCAGGCTATGGAATTCATCGGCTCGTACAGCAAGTCAGGAAAGCCGGTGACGGATCTCTCCCGTGCGGAAGATCTAATGAAACGTATAGGAAACCCTGAAAAATCGCTGAAATTCGTTCATGTAGCCGGTACTAACGGCAAAGGCTCGACTGTTGAGTACATCTCAAACGCTCTGATATACTCAGGGTATAAGACAGGACAGTTCACATCGCCTTTCGTACTCCATTATACGGACAGAATCCGCATAAACGGTACCGAAATTGACGAAGAATCTCTCTGCAGAATCGCAGAATTCGTCCGTGAACGTGCGGCAGATCAGGAATATTCGCAGTTTGAAATAACTATGGCTATCGCTCTGCTGTGGTTTGAACGTGAGAACTGCGATATCGTGGTTCTGGAAGCTGGTATCGGCGGTCTGCTGGACTGCACAAATGTGATTCCTCCGCCGCTTGTATCAGTCATAACCTCGATTTCCCTTGATCATACAGCGATTCTTGGGGATACCGTTGAAAAAATTGCAGCTCAGAAGGCTGGAATAATCAAGGAAAATTCCGCTGTTGTACTGTCAATGTTCAACAAAGCCAATGTAATCGATATTGTAAAAAATACCGCACTGCTAAATAATGCCGAATTCATACTGCCTGATTTCCGGAATTTTAAACGTCTGGCTATGCATGCTGACGGAAATCCGTTTATTTATAAGGGAGAACGGTACCAAACAGCCATGTTTGGTTTTCATCAGCCTGTAAATGCCGTAACTGCAATCGAAGTTTGCAGATTTCTGATGAAAAAAGGAATTGTAATCCCCGATTATGCAATCAGACAATCTGTAGAAACAACAAAAATCAAGGCTCGTGTACAATATATCAACGATATACCGCCTTTTATAGTTGACGGAGGTCATAACCCCGACGGAGTCAATGCTCTGTATTTTGTTCTTGACGATATAAAACTCAGAGGCAGAAAAATCTATACTGTAATGGGAATGATTGACTCAAAGGACTACGAAAAAGGTGTTGAGATTATATCAAAACTCAGTGACAGATTCTTCGCTGTTGACAGCTTTTCTCCAACTGCAGTTCCCGCTGAAAAACTCGCTGGGATCGCCGGAAGGAATACTTCCGCAGAAGCTTGTTCATCCCTTGAAGAAGCAGTCGCAAAAGCAAAGGCTCTCGCCCTTGAAAATGACGGTATCGTGGTTGTCTGCGGATCGCTCTATCTTGCAAGTCAGTATCTCAATATTTACGAAAACTGACAAAAACAACATTATCATAAGCAGATATATTTGTAATCAATTACAAATATATCTGTTTTTTTATGATTTGATGCAATAAAGTCTTGAAATTTTTTCCATGTGATGATATAATTTTATAAACTGCAATTGCAGAATCTATTAAAGGGGGTTTTTTAACAATGGCGTTAAAAAATCAGTATCTTATCGACTTACTTGAAAGAGTTAAAAAAAGAAATCAGGGCGAGCCTGAGTTCATTCAGACTGTAACAGAAGTTCTTGAAACTCTTGAGCCTGTTGCTGAAAAGAGACAGGATTACATCGATGCAGGTGTTTTCGAGAGAATCGTTGAGCCTGAGAGACAGATCATCTTCCGTGTTCCGTGGGTAGATGACAACGGCAAGACTCAGGTTAACAGAGGTTTCAGAGTTCAGTTCAACTCAGCAATCGGTCCTTACAAGGGCGGTCTCAGATTCCACCCCTCAGTATACAGCGGTATTATTAAGTTCCTCGGCTTTGAGCAGACATTCAAGAACAGCCTTACTTCCCTCCCTATGGGCGGCGGCAAGGGCGGTTCAGACTTCGATCCTCAGGGCAAGTCTGACGCTGAAGTTATGCGTTTCTGCCAGAGCTTCATGACAGAGCTTTCCAAGCACATTGGTCCTGACCTCGACGTTCCTGCTGGTGACATCGGTGTAGGTGCTCGTGAAATCGGCTACCTCTTTGGCCAGTACAAGAGACTCCGCAACGAGTTTACAGGCGTTCTTACAGGTAAGGGCATCCCCTACGGCGGTTCTCTTATCCGTCCCGAAGCTACAGGTTACGGCGCAGTTTACTACACAGTAGAAATGCTCAACTACTTCGGCGACAGCATCAAGGACAAGACTTTCGCTATCTCAGGCTTCGGTAACGTTGCATGGGGTACTGTAAAGAAGGTTAACGAGCTCGGCGGTAAGGTTGTTACTATCTCTGGTCCTGACGGATATATCTACGATCCCGATGGTATCAGCACTCCTGAAAAGGTTGATTACCTCCTCGAAATGCGTGCTTCATGCCGCAACAGAGTTCAGGATTACGCTGATAAGTTCGGCGTTGAGTTCTTCCCTGGTCAGAAGCCATGGGGAACTAAGGCTGACATCATCATGCCTTGTGCTACTCAGAACGAAGTTGACATGGCTGAGGCTAAGCAGATCGTTGAGAACGGCGTTAAGTACTATGTAGAAGTTTCCAACATGCCTACAACTAACGAGGCTGTTGCTTACCTCAAGGAAAACGGCGTTATCGTTGCTCCTTCCAAGGCTGTTAACGCTGGCGGCGTTGCAGTTTCTGGTCTTGAAATGTCTCAGAACTCCATGAGATACTCATGGACAGCAGAAGAAGTTGACGCTAAGCTCAAGGGCATCATGAAGAACATCTTCGAGGCTTCACTCAGTGCAGCTAAGGAGTATGGCTTCGGTGATGATCTCGTTGCTGGTGCTAACATTGCTGGCTTCCTCAAGGTTGCTGAAGCTATGAAGGCTCAGGGTTGTGTTTGATCATAATCTGATATAAATAATAAGTCCTCCCGTTCTTCGGGGGGACTTTTTTGTCCAAAAAGATATGAGATACGTCCCCTACAGCGAACAGATTTGTCTGCGATACATAGTCTATATTTATTTCACAAATGCATTCATAGAAAAATATTGATTTATATGGAACTATTTGGTATAATATAACGGTATATTAAAGTGATATTGTGATAATACAATGCTAACTTAAAACACAAGTATGTTGAGAGGAATGATTATATGAAAAAAACATACATCTTGATAACATT
>JAFXEJ010000104.1 GCA_017513795.1 Ruminococcus sp. | reverse complement strand
TCATAATCATAATCATTGCCGCCCGGCTTGTTGCTTATCTGAATACTGTTCTTGTCAAGGACAAATTCCTTCTTTTCAAGGTCTGCATCATCAAGCGTCAGGACAACAGTTTCAAGTCCGGACATATTTATTACGTTGCTTGATTCAAGCAGAGCGTTAATATCAAATGACTTTGTATATCCCGGTCCGACATCGCTGAGATTAATTTTTCCGATATCAAGCGGATCAGGAATTTCAAGCTGGCTGTTCCTTGAAGCGACGGTCAGTGAATCAGCTGAAAGATCAAATTCCAGACTGCTCTTGTCGAAATCCGCAGAACCGCCCATTATCTGTACAGAGAGCTTTACAGTTTTCTGCGTGAGAACAGGTATATTTATCGAGAAGCTCGAATTGCTGAATTCCATCATCGACTGATCTATGATAGTTCCGTCATCTGCAAGAAGCTGAAGCTTATCCGTTGTCAGATCAACAGAAGATTCAAGATCCATCTCCTTATCAGAATAAGCATAGCATTTTGATATCTTATTAAGCTGTACCGAAGGACCGGTGATCTTGATAGTAGACGGATTGCACTTGTGCTCTGCCTGATAAATCACCTTGCCCTTTATCGCCGAGATATTAGGACATTTCGGTTCTACTGGTATCTCGATAGTTTCATACTTGTCAAGATTTACAACAACAGTCGATGGCGAGATTGATTCAACTTCAAAAGGAATATTATCCTTGCTGCGTATTTTCAGCGGAAGCGTTCTTCTGCCCGGTGTTGTTATACCGCTCGTATCTATATAAGCAGTGAAGCTGTTTGAATTCATCTTTGAAGCCTGAGTACGGCTTCCCTTTACAGTAACATTAACTTCCTCAAGACTGCACGAAATTACGCTGAGTCCGTTTTCCGAAGCCGATGTTCCAGAAATATCAAGGCTGACCTCTATATTTCTTATCTGCTTGGTAACAGACGGATAAAGTGCCATAGAGATGATAAACCATAATATACAGGCAATAATCACTGAATATATTGCCAGCGAAAGATTATTCTTTACTCCTCTGGCAAGATTTTTCTTAACTTTCTCAATTATATTCACTTCTTTTTCCTCCTTTCACTGCGTGAGGAAAAGAATTTTCTGCCGGGAATAGAAATTTCCGTTTTTTCCTCAAAGATCTCATCCTCAAGGAACTTTTTCAGCTTTTCACGGGTATAATCCCTGACAAGAACACCGTTCATAGCTGTGGAAATCTGTCCGGTTTCCTCTGAAACAACAATCACGACAGCGTCGGAATTTTCACTCATTCCGATAGCGGCTCTGTGTCGTGAACCAAGCCTTTTATCTATCTGAGCGTCCTTCTGCGGTTTCGGAAGGAAACACGCCGCGGCAAGTATCATGCCGTCTCTCATTATAACGGCACCGTCATGGAGCGGAGTTTTCGGATAGAATATATTACCGAAAACCTCCTTGCTCGGAGTTGCATTGAGTATAGTTCCCGTTTCAATCTGTTCGCCGAGACGCACCTGACGTTCAATGACTATCAGCGCACCGGTACACGTTGCCGAAAGTTCAACGCACGAATCGCAGACTGCTTCAATTGCCGGATCCCATGTTCTCCGCAGTTCATCGACATTCTGTCCGAGACTGAGAAATTTCACTCCGAAGCGTGTATGTCCGGCTTTTTCGAGCATACGGCGGAGCTCCGGCTGGAAAAGCACGATCATCGCAATAAGACCGATATCAAGTGCCTGTGTGAGAAGATATGAAATTGCTTTGAGTCCGAAGAAAACGCTGAGAAAATATCCGGCAACGAGAAAAAGTATTCCCTTTACAAGCTGACCGGCTCTTGTTTCACGGATAAATTTCAGAAGAAGATATACAAGATATGCAAGAATTGCAATATCTATGATGTCAATAAGTTCAATGGTACTGATTACGCTGAGAAACGCTGATTTCAATTCATGGAAGGACATCTTATCACATCCTTTCGCTTTAATAGACGAAGCGGTATTTTTTCTTTCTCTGACCTGCTCCTGTCAACTATGCCATTACAGCAATATGTACGAGTTATATCCTTCGTTCATGCACAGACAGCACCGCACGGATCGTTCGTGCAGTGCTGCTCATAACATCCTAATATATATTGTATCACAATTTCAGATATTTTCAATACTTTTTTATTAATTTTTTTCGATTCACTATATTATTAATTGTATTAGCAAGAGTAACCGCTTCAGTTTCGGTATTGAATACCGACGGAGCAAATCTCACAGTACCCGTATCAGTACCAAGCTGAGTGTGAGCAAGTGCAGCACAATGGAATCCCGCCCGCAGACAGAATCCATGCTCTGCAAGCTCTCCGGCAAGCTCCTCTGAGGGAATTCCGGCTGCATTGAATGATACAATAGGCACATAGCTGCTCTGCGGATCACGATATATAGTGATATTCTTGTTTTTTTGCAGTTCTCGGACAAAACGGCGGCAAATCCGGTCTTCATGTGAAAAAATATTATCTATGCCCTTTTTCCGGATAAATTCAATTCCAGCTTTAACAGACATCGCTCCTATCACGCATGGAGTACCGCTTTCAAGAGCGTCCGGAAGTATATCCGGCTGTCTTAGACTTAACGAAGAACTTCCCGTACCGCCCTGAATTATCGGTGATATACTGTATTTTCCGTCAGTTATAAGAAGTCCTGTGCCAGTTATTCCGTAAAGTCCCTTATGACCGGCAGTACAGAGGATATTTATTCCATCCGAAATATCTGTATCCACTACGCCGCACGCCTGAGCTCCGTCAGCAATGAAGCAGATATCATGCTCACGGCAGAGCTGTCCGATTTCTTTCCACGGCGTCAGCTGTCCGGTAACGTTGCTTGCAAGAGTACATACAACAGCCTTTGTATCAGGTCTGATAAGTCTGCGGAAATTTTCAACAGTAGCATTGTCATCCGGACATATCTCCGCAATAGAAAGCTTTATCTTTCCGTCAAGAGCAAGCTTTGCCGCCGGACGTGCAGCAGAATTATGCTCCATACTGCTTATGATAAGATGACCGCCATCCCTCATTATTCCCTGTATCGCAAGATTGAGCGCATGAGTACAGTTCATTGTGAAAATCACATTTTCAGGCTGTGCGCCGAAAAATTCCGCCGCCGTACTTCTTGCGGAATACAGTGCACCGGAAGTCCTCATCGCAAGAGCATGACCGCCTCTGCCGGAATTTCCGCCGAACTTGTCAACAGCCTCTGCAACGGCTTTTTTTACGCTCAGCGGCTTCGGATATGTCGTTGCAGCGTTGTCAAAATTAACGATCATATAAGCTACCCCCTTTTTTCCTTAATGATAAAGGGAACGCCGTTCTTTTTGAGAATTTCAGCAGCTCGATTAAAATCTCTCCTTACATGAAGGGAGTAGCCGCAGCTGCCGGGAGCAGCATTGATATTCCTTTTCAGCTCGCAGGAGATCCCTCTTGCTTTAAGCAGTTTTTCGCCTTTTACAGCGAAGGTATACGAGGGCATTTCCAATATGATGACTGTCAAAATCAGCCCTCCTTTTTCAGGAGACAGGAGTCACTGAAGCAAGAATGGATGCTCCTGTCATCCTGTTTCTTGATTTCTTGCTTCTGTACAATATATGTATTTCTCAGGAAAAATGTTATTTTTTCCGTTTTTTCTTCTTTTTACGAACCGACCAGCCGAAGCTGCCAAGCTTTTTCCCCAGCGAGAAATACTCTCCGTGCGCATAAGCCATAAGTCCGCATTTTTCCATGTCAAGACGTCCGTTTTCGTCGATATATTCCTCATCCACGTTGATTCCAACTATTTCCGCCAGAAACATCGTATGCGTTCCAAGAGCCTTCGCTTCTGTCACTCTGCATTCAAGATTTATGGGACATTCCTCTATTATCGGAGCAGATATCTCGTGAGAAGCTCCGGCGTGAAATCCGCAAAGAGCAAATTTATCGGTATCTTTGCCGCTTTTCACTCCGCACAGATCAGTTTCACGGCACATTGCCGCTGTAGTGAGATTTATAACAAATTCGCCGGAATCTTTAATAATATCATAGGAATACCTCTGCGGACGAATAGAAACATACGTCATCGGCGGATGCGTACATACTATTCCAGTCCAGCCAATTGTGAGAACATTCGGAGAATCTACCGTTCCGCAGCTTACAAGAGCCGCCGGTACAGGTGACAGCAATGCACTTCCCTTCCAGAACTGCTTTGGCATTTAAATACACCTCTTTCATAATTACTATGATTAGTATATCACACATCAGAGATATTTTCAATATATTGCTTCAATGATGTGGTGCAAAAAAACATGGGCATTGTAGGGTACGATGCAATAATTCCCACAAACTTGAAGCAATAGCACAGTATGACAAATTTCGCCGGCATTCAGTGGTATAATATGGCTTGAAAAGGAGGCATCACAATGAAAATGGAAATAAAATCCGGTTCAGAAGCCGCTACAGCTCTGCTCAGCGGTGAAATCGACCACCATAATGCCAAAGAACTGCGCTCGCAGCTTGATAAATTCATAATCTCCGTTCAGCCGGCTCTGCTTGTCATGGATTTCAAAAATATCACTTTCATGGACAGCTCCGGCATAGGTCTGATTATGGGAAGATCAAAACTCATCAAGGAGTGCGGCGGCAGTCTTGAAGTAAAAAATACTCAGCCGTATATCCGGCGTGTGCTCAGGCTCTCCGGCATTGAGCGTATCGTGAAAATAACATGAGGAGGAGAAAAATGGAAATCATCAACGAAATAAAATTTACTATGCCCTCGCTGTCAGTGAACGAAGCATCTGCCCGTGCAGTAGTTTCATCCTTTCTTATACAGGCAGATCCTACAGTCGAGGAACTTTCAGATATAAGAACAGCCGTTTCCGAAGCTGTGACAAACGCTGTCGTTCACGGCTACAGAAACACAAAAGGAAATGTAGAACTTACTGTCAAGCTTCTTGCTAACCGTGAAATATACATACGGATAAAGGACAGGGGCTGCGGAATATCCGACGTAAAACAGGCAATGGAACCGCTTTTCACTACTGCTCCTGAGGAAGAACGCTCCGGCCTCGGATTTTCTGTAATGGAGTCCTTCATGG
Organism: Ruminococcus sp.; assembly: GCA_017513795.1. Classification (GTDB taxonomy): domain Bacteria; phylum Bacillota; class Clostridia; order Oscillospirales; family Ruminococcaceae; genus Ruminococcus. The sequence continues at coordinate 19,140 of JAFXEJ010000104.1, read as the reverse complement.
ATATTCTCAAAGTAAAAAGCAGCGTAGGAAAGGGCACGACTGTCGTCATGCGAAAAAGGCTTTCTCCTCATGAAAACTGAATCAGCACAGCCTCTTGCAGAAGAAAATCTCGGACTTGTTCATCTCTGCGCCAACAAATTCCGGAGCCGTGGCATAGAATATGACGACCTGTATTCCGCCGGATGCATAGGACTTCTCAAAGCGGTAAAGGCTTTTGATCCGGAAAGAGGTGTTAAGTTCTCAACGTATGCCGTTCCTGTTATACTCGGCGAAATAAAACGCCTTTTCCGTGACGGCGGAGCAATCCATGTAAGCCGGAGTCTGAAAGAGCTTTCATTATCTCTGCAAAAGGTCTGCGAGGAATTCCGGCGCATCAACGGCAGAGAACCGACAATTTCTGAATTATCTCAGATTTCTGGTGAATCGGAATCAGATGTATCAGAAGCTCTCTGCGTAAGCAAGCCTGTACTTTCGCTGACATCCGGCGATGAGGACGGCAGCGAGATCGAAATTCCGCAGCCGCCGCCCGACGAAGCTATTGTCGATCTTATTGCTCTCCGACAGATAATGGCTCAGCTCGAACCAAATGACAGAGCGCTTCTTGAACTGAGATATTTCAGAAGCCTTACCCAGTCGAAAACGGCAAAAGCACTCGGAATGACGCAGGTTCAGGTGTCAAGGCGAGAAAAAAAGCTCCTGACGCAGATGCGTGAGGAGCTTCTGAAATAATCAGAATATAAGATGCTCTATTACCGAATTTGACATCAGAAATCCTTTCGGCGTGAGCGAGATTATATCTCCGTCAAAATTAACGTATCCGGATGCAATCAACGGAGGAAGCTTTTTTTCGAGGGAAGTACGCCTTTCCCCTATGTTCCGCAGATCAAGTCCCTCCCGCAGCCTTAGCCGCAGCATTGCGTATTCCTCAAATCCGCACGGTGAATCGTCCGTGATATATACCGGCTGAACGTCTGAACAGATGAATTTCTCCAGTGAGCTTTCAACGGCAAAGCGTTTTCCTCCGAAACACGAATGCGCCGACGGTCCGATGCCGATGTATTCTCTGCACTGCCAGTATCGGAAGTTGTGGCGGCTTTCGTATCCGGAAACAGCAAAATTTGATACTTCATACTGCCGAAATCCCAGACTTTCAAGGACAGATACCGCATGAAGATAAAAATCGGCTGACGTTTCATCATCCGGAACGGCTGAGCGTATCTCAACGCAGTCGAAAGGAGTTCCGGATTCAACTTTGAGGATATATGCCGATATATGCTTTATCGGAAGATTTGCAAGACGTTTTGCCGAAGTTTCCAGAGAGGATATCGTCTGTCCGGGAACAGCAAGCATAAGATCGCACGAAATATTTTCAAATCCGGCTCCGGCAGCGTCAAGAACTGCTCTTTCCGCCCTGTCAGAATTATGACTTCTTCCCAACAATTCAAGCTCGCTGTCAAGCATTGACTGAACACCTATTGAAAGTCGGTTAATGCCAGTTTCACGCAGTTTTCGAAGTCTTTCAGGAGAAAGTCCGGACGGATTTGCTTCGAGTGTGATCTCGCACTCATCACTTACTATGAATTTCTCTCTGATCCGTTCTATGATAAGCGAAAGCTGCTCCGGAAAAAGAAGCGACGGAGTTCCGCCGCCAAAATAGATCGTATCAACGCTGCGTGCGGAATCTCCGTAATTATCAATATTACGCAAAACAGCCTGTAAATAGCTTTCTGCGCTGTTTTTGGAATACTTCAGCGAATAAAAATCACAGTATCCGCATTTTTTTCCGCAGAACGGAACGTGGATATATATTCCGAGATCGTTCATGAAACATCAAGACGTATGGATTCTTCCATTTTGAAAAAGAATGCATTGACAACAGCCGGCACGATGAATTCAGAGAGAATAAGCAGCAGAAAAACCGGCACTTCTCTTATTGCAAGAGCATCGTGATTCTGCGAATTAAGAAAATACCATACCATAAATACAATTACGATCACACTGTATATTGCATTAAAAATAGTAGCTCCCTTGCCGTTCACGCACCTTGTACCACAGTGCTTGCACGGCTTTCCTTTTGAATTCATTTTGCCCGCAAGAGCCTTTGTCATCGGGGTAAATCCTTTTTTTCCGCAGTGCGGACAATTATATATACTCATTAAAAATCAATCCTGTCTTTAAAATTTATATTGCCTGCTCATTTTCAGCATTGACGGGCACAAGAATCTGTGATTCCCGTGCAATGGGAGTCTCATTAAGGAGAGGAAGCGTTCCTGTAAGCTTACAGAAAACTTTTTTCTTTGCTGCCTTTTTGCGGCGCTTCTTGAATGAAAATAAATCTTCCGCATGAACGACAACTACTATTGCAAGCATCATGAATATTGCCATCCATATGCCGTAGAAATTATCGTCTCCGATGACAAGTCCCCAGAATAACAGCAGAAGCGAAGTCACTCCAAAGCGAAGCAGATCAAGTTCCCTGAGGAACAGCCATATCACTCTGAAAAACTTGTTCGGCTTTGAATTACGTCGGGTAAAAGCTTCCGCAATGACTGAAACAGGAGCCAGAATAACTCCGGCGCCGAGAACTGCAAGTATTAGATAGTTCAACACAAAAATCCCTCCCGAATCAGGTGTCAAGCTTGAGAACGCTCATGAATGCTTCCTGCGGAACTTCTACTGTTCCGAGCTGACGCATACGCTTTTTACCTTCCTTCTGCTTTTCAAGGAGCTTCTTCTTTCTGGTAATATCACCGCCGTAACACTTTGCAAGAACGTCCTTACGCATTGCCTTTACAGTTTCACGGGCGATTATCTTTCCGCCGATAGCCGCCTGAATAGGTACTTCAAAAAGCTGGCGTGGGATGTTTTCCTTTAACTTTTCAGCTATTTTTCGTGCTCTGCCGTATGCCTTGTCAGTATGGATGATAAATGACAGTGCATCGACTACATCACCGTTAAGAAGAATATCAAGCTTTACAAGCTTCGAAGGAACATATCCGAGCATCTCATAATCAAACGAAGCATAACCCTTTGTGCGTGATTTCAGTACATCAAAGAAATCGTATACAATCTCGTTCAGAGGAAGCTCATAGTGAAGATTTACTCGTGTATCGTCGAGATACTGCATATCCTTGAACGTTCCTCGTCTGTCCTGACAAAGCTCCATGATATTTCCGACAAACTCTGACGGCGCAAGGATATCTGCCTTTACCATAGGCTCCTCTGCTGTCTGAATGAGCGCAGGATCAGGGAAATTCGTCGGGTTGTCGATATATACGACTTCGCCGCTTGTCATAGTCACCTTATATATAACAGACGGTGCAGTTGTGATAAGATCAAGATTATATTCACGTTCAAGACGCTCCTGAATGATCTCCATGTGGAGCAGTCCGAGGAATCCGCATCGGAATCCGAAACCAAGCGCAACGGAGGTTTCCGGTTCAAATGAGAGCGAAGCATCGTTAAGCTGAAGCTTTTCCAGCGCATCACGAAGATCGCCGTATTTTGCACCGTCAGCCGGATATATACCAGAGAATACCATAGGATTTACTTTTCTGTATCCCGGCAGAGGTTCATCACATGGATTGTCATTATTAGTAACAGTATCGCCTACCTGCGTATCACCGATACTCTTGATAGACGCCGCAATATAGCCGACTTCTCCGGCTTCAAGCGAACCGCTGTTGATAAGGTTCGTAGCGTCCATAAAGCCGGCTTCAACTACAGTAAATACAGCTCCTGTTGCCATAAGACGAATGCTGTCACCGATCTTTACAGTTCCCTCCTTGACACGGACGTAGATAATAACACCCTTGTAGGAATCATAATAACTGTCGAAAATCAGAGCCTTGAGCGGCTTCTGTGTATCGCCCGTTGGCGCTGGTATGCCTGTAACTACGCTTTCAAGAACGGCTTCAATATTCGTGCCCATTTTCGCAGAAATTCTCGGCGCATCCATTGCCGGAATGCCGATGATATTCTCGACCTCATTGCAGACTCTTTCCGGATCGGCAGAGGGCAGATCTATCTTATTTACAACGGGAACTACTTCAAGATCGTGCTCAATAGCAAGATATGTGTTGGCAAGCGTCTGGGCTTCGATTCCCTGAGAAGCGTCAACAACGAGAATTGCTCCCTCACATGCGGCAAGAGATCTTGAAACCTCGTAATTGAAATCGACGTGACCTGGTGTGTCAATAAGGTTGAAGATATAATCTTCTCCGTCAGACGCAGTATATTTAAGGCGGACTGCTCGTGCCTTTATGGTGATTCCTCGTTCACGCTCGATATCCATGTTATCAAGAAGCTGCTCCTCCATGTCACGGATAGCAACAGTTTCAGTTTTTTCAAGAATTCTGTCAGCAAGCGTGGATTTACCGTGATCTATATGAGCGATAATGCAGAAATTTCTGATTTTTTCGTTAGCCAAAGCGATTTTACCTCTTTCTGTAGTGATCTTCCGGAAGTTTCCGGACAATTATTCATTTTATATTATACCACAAAAAATGGCGTTTGTAAATACATGAATCAAAAAAATCAGCCGCAGAAATTGCGGCTGAAATCTGTATTTATTCAAGCTTCAGAAGTCTTCTCTGAATCGCAAGAGCATCAAGGTTTGTGATTCCGTCAGAATCTCCGGCGATATCAGCGTTGTATTCGCCCTGTGCTGTCAGTCCGTAGGTGTCGGGATTTCCTACCGTCTGGAGAATAGCAATTGCATCGGACAGTGCAAGCTTGCCGTCGTCGTTGGCATCGCCTTTGACATTGGTGTGGAGGTCAATTAAAGTACTTTTTGCATCACTATCTGAACAAAGTATAAAAATAAACTGCTGAAACCCTAAATCATCCTGTATTTTACGGGAAAGTTCAGCAAGCTCAGCTGTTGGAACTTCTTCATCAGGAATAATAGCTACACATAATTCCTTTATTTCAACGTGACATTTGAAATCAATTCCAGCTATATAATCTTCAAGCTTTTTAACGTTTTCATCAATTTTATCGTCATAAGGGTTGATATCAAAATCTGTTACATTAGTATTTCCATAATCCATAAACGCAGAAAATTTTTCATAATTGAAAGACTGAATGTCTGCAACTTCGCTAAGCTTAGCGTGTATATCTGCTGCCTGAGCAAGAGTTACCTCTTTTTTGTAGGCTTCATCGAAGCTGAGTTTACTTTTATCGGGAATTCCGGCAATACTTACAGAACATGTACCTTTCTCATCTTCTGACTGAGTGATGACAGCTTCAGGAAGAATTTCTTTGATAACTGCTTCTGTTTTCTCAAAATCAGATTTATTTATCGTTATATTCACCTTGTTTGGACGGTAATAGTCAGAATTAAACGATAAAAATTCATGAGTACCATTAGGTTCAGCTGTTTCCTTTTTGTTTAAATAAATACTACTCAAGAGGTAATTTTCATCTTCCGGAATATAACAATCGTAACTTTCAACTTTTTTTGCAAGTTCGTCTTTATCAAGTGTAATATCTATAGCACCAGCAGAAAGCGAAGAAACAGTGCCGGCTGTGATTACAGAAGCAAGAAGCATTGCGGATAATTTTTTAGTCTTTTTCATAGTGATTCCTCCTTGAAATTTATTTTCAGTTACATTTATTCAAGCTTCAGAAGCTTTCTCTGTACTGTAAGAGCATCAAGGTTTGTTATTCCGTCAAAGTCTCCGGCGATATCAGCATTGTATTCGCCCTGTGCTGTCAGTCCATAGGTGTCGGGATTTCCTACCGTCTGGAGAATAGCAATTGCATCGGACAGCGCAAGCTTGCCGTCGTCGTTGGCGTCGCCTTTGACATTTGCATGCATCTCAATGGAATAATCAGGTATGTCGATAGGATCTGCAGCTTTCTCCGGTCTCATAACAGCAAATAAACCTTCGGTGATTCGTGCGATATCGTTGCAGATTGTCCAATACTCTGCCTCAGTATATTCCTTTGTCTGTTTTAAATCACAGTTTACCCATTCTATCTTCGGACAATCATCGGTTTCGTTGTGTCCTTCACGTTCAATGCATTCCTTGGAATTAGAATATTCTACCGGAGTATACTCAAAACCGGCACCTGTTTCTTCCAGATATGCGTCAAGAGCTTCAAGATTTTTTACGGGAAGCATTGCGTAGTCGAGAGAACCTACAGTATAGACTGTCTTGAAGCTCGGACCGTAGTATTTGAATGTTTCGATGAAAAGCTTATTTTCCGCGATAGTATTGTATATCAGGTTTATAAGCTCATCGCTCATGTATCTGCATGAATCAATGCCATAAGAAATAGAGTAGGTTCTGCCTCCGGATTCGTTAATTCCGGAGAGAATCAACTGTAAATCCGGATCGATTGAAGTAATAAGTTCGGTAACAAGTTTTTCCTCCGTTTCCTTTGACGTCCGGAAGTATATATAGTCATATCCTGTCTTATCTACATGTATTCCACTGAAGGTGCGTACATAGGATGTTTTTTCGTCAGAAACCGGTTTATAGTATGCACAAAATCTGTCTTCAAGAGAGTCATCAAGAATATGGCTTCCGTATCCGTTATCGTACGCAAGATGAGCAGAAGACATTTTTACATAACCGCTGTCAATGAGGTACTTCTCATAATCCTCGTATGTTTTCGATATAGTACCGGCAGAAGCAGACATGGAAGTAAGAGAACCTCCGCATATGGTCAGTACAGATATAAGGGACAATATTCTTTTAGTTTTTTTCATAGTAATTCCTCCTTGAAATTTATTTTCAGTTACATTTATTCAAGCTTCAGAAGCCTTCTCTGTATAGTAAGAACATCAAGGTTTGTGATCCCATCAAAGTCTCCGGCGATATCAGCGTTGTATTCGCCCTGTGCTGTCAATCCATAGGTGTCGGGATTTCCTACAGTCTGCATGATCGCAACAGCATCGGACAGTGCAAGATTTCCGTCGTCGTTTGCGTCGCCGTCGATGTTGTTGTGCATATCAATTGTGACGCTCACAGGCATATCGAAACCTGTAGGAGATGACCAAACAGCTTTTTCAAGTCCTAAATCTTTTCTGAGTTGTTCATCAAGTTTGTATATTTCTTCGCCGGTTACAGATTCATTAAGATTCACAGCAAAATACGAATATTCACTATTCGGATCTTCTTTATCAAGGTAAAGTTTTATAGTCCAACTGAGATTATTTTCTGCGATGTATTTCTCTATTTTTTCCACGCTGTTTGATTTGCCATCTACTGTTAATCCATAATCACAAGCAAAAATCATAGGAGGAATACCGTAAGAGTATCCAACCGCTTCTTTGGTATATTCAAATTCTTTCAACTTGCCGGTTTTGTCCAGAAGATCATGTAATTTTATTGCCTGATCGTAGGTTACGTCTTTTTCTCTTACATCAAAGTAAGGCTGGTAATAGCTATTTGAATTATCCACACCCTTGATGCAGACAACATTAGAATCATTCTCCCTTGTGACAGTTACAACCTCAGCATCGGGACATATCTCTTTCATTGAAGATATAAGAGTATCTGCATCAACATCAAGGTCTAACACAGCTGAGATAACATCAGGAGCTGCGGACTCAATGTAATATTTACGGAATGAATCAGGTTCACTCACCTTTACCAGACATTCTATTTCATTTTTTCTGTAACCATAATCTGTAGAAATAATATACGAATCTTTCAGGAAATTATCAATTTCATCTTTGCTATAAGTGGTGTAAATAGCGTTAGAGGGCAAAACTGAAAGCGTGCTGGATGAAATTACGGATGCAAGAAGCATTGCGGATATTTTTTTAGTTTTTTTCATAATGATTCCTCCTTGATTAAAATACATTTTATTTGAACAGGCGATGTTTTGGTGATTCCCTTTTCAATAAGTAATAACAAAACAGATCGCATTTTCATGACAGAAAAAATAGTCTTTTCTTACTTTTCTACTTTTTTCACAGATTCAGCTATATCAATTAGTGCATCTTTACTAATATTAGTGCTTAATAACATAATATAATCGCCATTATCCCAAATCAGGTGATAGTATTGACGATTATTCAGAAAATAAATTGCTTCATGACCGTTAATAGTAATAGTTGAAAGTTCAGCATCTTCGGTATTCACATTTACATCGTAAAATTCTTTAACATATTGTTCAAAATATATAGCTGTATCATCTTTAGCATAAGCTGTAAATCGTCTGAAATCATTACACTCATTTCCTATAACCTCAAATCCGCTAAGGTCGTATGTAATTTCATAAATATCTTCAATTGATGAGGGTGAAATGTCATTTCCTTCATAACGAATAATCGAATGATCCTTGCTTTGTTTCACAAATAAATCAGCCATCCTGTTTCTGAGCGCATCAACACTCATGATTGTTACAGAAGAAGCGATGAGAAAAACTCCGGCAACACAAGCAACTTTTTTGCTCATTGTATTTATCATTTTAAAGTAAGGCTTTTTGCGACGGTTTATGAGCTTTTCCATTTTTTTATCAAAGTCAGGAGAAAAATCGTGTTCTTCAATATACGGAATTGAAGTTTCATAGTACGTTGTTAAAGCGTCAGACAAGGCTTTTCTGAAATTATCGTCAGACATGAAGCTCACCTCTTTCCAATTCGGATTTTAATAGTTTTTTAGCACGTTCTATTCTTTTGCGGACAGCATTAACGGAGATATTTAACATTTTTGAAATCTCCTTGACCTCAAATCCGATGACATAATGCAAGTAAAGTACATCTTTGTAAATCAAGGGAAGGTCGGATATGGTCTTTACTAATTTCTCATAATCAATTTTGTTAAAAAAATCAATATCAACTGATATCTTATTATCATCCAGCTCTGTAAATCGTTCTGCGTTCTTTTTGTTTTTGTTGTATATGTTGATAGATGTGTTTCTAACTATAATAACAAAGTAAGGTTTGATTTCATGACAAGGAATCGACTTAATTTTCTCAAAATTATTCGCAATCGTTAAAAATGCACTATTAACAGCATCTTCTGCATCTTCGATATTGTTCAAAATGCTATACGCAACAGTATACATTGATTGCCTGTATTTCAAATATAAATCCTCAAAAAGAGTTTTTTCTTCTCCTGTATCAAGTACGGATAAATAAATATATATCATATCATCCCTCCTTTTCTTCATTCTATCACAGTTTGGATAGCTTTTTCATGTACAAATTGTAAACATAATATATCTTGTACTAAATATGAAAAGTAAGATTGCACAGTTAAAATGTTTACCTAAAAATTTAACTAAGATTTTACAGAATTCATCTTTCCGACTTTACATCAAAGCAGTATAATTCAGATGTAAACAAAAACAATCAAAATAACATCTGAAAGGACTTGCAATTATGAAAAAAATTATCAGTATTCTTACCTCAGCACTTGTTATGTGCAGTATGTTCGCTGGTTGTTCTTCTGAAAAGGAATCCGTATCAACAGATGGATCAACCTCAATGGAAAAAGTCATCGGAGTGCTTGGGGAAACATTTGAAAACGACACAGGAATTACAGTAACCTACAACCCCACTGGCTCAGGTTCGGGTATCAAGGCGGTTGCCGCCGGAACGTGTGATATCGGACTTTCCAGCCGTGAACTCAAAGACGAAGAAAAAGAACAGGGACTCACAGCGACTGTTCTTGCATACGACGGAATTGCAATTATTGTAAACAATGACAATCCCGTTTCTGACCTTGATATCGAAACAATAGCTAAAATCTACACAGGCGAGATCGAAAACTGGAGCGAAATCGGCGGCAATGACAGCGAAATCGTACTTATCGGACGAGAAGCCGGCAGCGGCACAAGAGATGGTTTTGAATCAATTACAGGCACTGAGGATAGCTGCAAGTATCGTCAGGAACTTACATCCACAGGGGATGTTATAACGACTGTTGCAGGAAATCCGGCGGCTATCGGCTATGCATCCGTAGCGTCTGTCAAAGACAGCGTTAAGATAGTTACAGTGGGCGGAATTGCACCGACTGAGGAAACTATCAGGGATGGAAGTTATGTTGTACAGCGTCCTTTTGTACTTGTTACAAAGAGTGATAAAAAGCTTTCAGAAAGTGCACAGAAATTCTTTGACTATATCACATCCGAAAAAGCAAGAGAAGCAATTTCTGTTGCTGGTGTTGTTGCAGCAAACTAAAACAGAATAGCAGAAGCGGTAAGAAACTCTTGCCGCACACTGCTATATAATGGAGTAGCTTTATGAAGAAAAATAAAATGATTGAAAGAGCCATTCACGGTGTATTTCTCATACTTGGCTTGCTGACAGTAGGCTGTGTATTGCTGATAACTGTATATCTTGTAATTTCCGGAATTCCGGCTATAACAGAAATAGGAATTTTCGATTTTCTTTTTGGAAAGAAATGGGCATCAACTGCCGCTGAACCAAGCTATGGGATACTTCCGTTTATTCTGACGAGCGTTTACGGAACAGCAGGAGCAATTCTGATAGGCGTACCAATAGGATTTTTTACGGCGGTATATCTGTCAAAAATAGCAAATCCGAAAATCAAGGCTTTTATGGAGGGCGCAGTAAGTCTGCTTGCCGGTATACCGTCAGTTGTATATGGTCTGGTGGGAATGCTGGTACTTGTTCCGTCAGTGCGTGAGATATTTGATATTCCTGATGGAGCGAGCCTTTTTTCAGCGATAATCGTACTTGCAATCATGATTCTTCCGTCAATTATAAAGGTATCCATGACAGCGCTTGAAGCTGTACCGAAGGAATATGAGGATGCATCGTTAGCTCTCGGAGCAACTCCAGTGGAAACGTATTTCAGAGTTTCTGTTCCGGCTGCAAAAAGCGGAATTGCGGCGGCTGTAGTGCTTGGCGTTGGTCGTGCGATAGGTGAAGCTATGGCGGTAATGATGGTGTCAGGAAATGTTCCTAATATGCCGTCACTTTTCCAGAGCGTACGTTTTCTTACAACGGCAGTTGCAAGTGAAATGTCATATTCAAGCGGACTTCAGCAGCAGGCACTTTTTTCAATCGCACTTGTACTGTTCCTGTTTATAATGCTTATCAATGCAACACTGAACTTTTTCTTAAAAAGGGAGAAAGACTGATGCTTAGTAAAAAAAGAAAAGCCTATATAGGCGGAATGAAAGCCGCAATGTATATCTCGACCGGAATTACTGCGGTATTTGTAATATTTCTTGTGGCGTATGTATTCATAAAAGGAATTCCAAATATTTCGTGGGAGCTTTTGTCAACAAAGCCGAGTTATATAAGCGGAAATATCGGGATTCTGCCTGATATATTGAATACAATATATATCGTGCTTACCACACTTATAGTTGTTATACCTCTCGGTGTCGGAGCTGCAATTTATCTTACAGAATACGCAAAAAACAAAAAGATTGTAGGAATTATCGAATATGCGGCTGAAACGCTTTCGGGTATTCCTTCAATAATCTATGGCTCGGTAGGAATGCTTTTTTTCTGTGAGTTTCTTGGATTCAGAAAATCTCTTTTAGCCGGTGCTATGACTCTTGTTATTATGAATCTGCCTACTGTAATGCGTACTACTCAGGAAAGCCTTAAAACCGTACCACAAAGCTATCGTGACGGTGCATTCGGACTTGGTGCGGGAAAGTGGAGAGTAATCAGGAAAGTTGTTCTTCCGGGGTGTGTCGATGGAGTGATAACAGGCTGTATTCTGTCAGTGGGACGAATTTTAGGCGAATCTGCTGCGCTTCTGTTTACTGCCGGATTTGCGCATGCTCTGAACGGCATAATTGACGGACTGAGTTCACCTGGAGCGTCTCTTACTGTTGCTCTTTATGTTTACGCTAAGGAACAGGGCGAGTTCGGAATTGCCTTTGCAATAGCGGCGATACTTATGATACTTACGCTTCTTATAAATTTGTCAGCAGCTCTTGTCAGCAGATATTTTATGAAAAAGCGTAAGTTCTGATTGAGAGGAGAGATATAATGAATGATATAATGACAGCGAAAAATCTGAATTTATGGTATGATAAAACACAGGCTCTTAAAAATGTGAATATCACGATTCCTGAAAAGAGCATTACTGCATTTATAGGTCCGTCTGGCTGCGGAAAATCAACTTTTCTGAAAACTCTGAACCGAATGAACGATCTTATTCCCACTGTCAGAATAACAGGAGAGATAAGCTATAACGGACAGAATATATATGACAGCACAGTTGATGTAAATGAACTTCGCCGTGAGATAGGCATGGTTTTCCAGAAGCCTAATCCGTTTCCTATGAGCATTTACGATAACATTGCATACGGACCGAGAACACACGGTATCAGATCAAAAGTTAAGCTTGACGAGATCGTTGAGCAGTCTCTCAGAGATGCGGCAATATGGGATGAGGTCAAGGACAGACTGAAGAAAAATGCTCTCGGAATGTCAGGCGGTCAGCAGCAGAGATTATGTATTGCAAGAGCACTGGCTGTCAAGCCGAAAATTCTCCTTATGGACGAACCGACATCTGCTCTTGATCCAATTTCGACTTTGAGAATAGAAGAACTTGCAATTGAACTGAAAAAGAGTTATACTATAGTTATAGTTACTCACAATATGCAGCAGGCGGTTCGTATCTCTGACAATACAGCTTTCTTTTTAATGGGAGAGCTTATCGAATATGGCGAAACTGAAAAACTGTTTTCACAGCCGGAAGATAAACGTACAGAAGATTATATAACAGGAAGGTTTGGATAATGAGAAGCAGATTTGATGAGCAGTTGAGCATACTCAACACCGAAATGATAGAAATGGGAGCGCTCTGCGAAGAATCCATTGCTCTTGCGTCAAAGGCGCTTACGACTGGCGATATCACACTTGCGAAGAAGGTTGTTCCTATTTCTTCTGACATAGATCAGAAAGAACGTGATATCGAAGCACGATGTCTGAAGCTTCTTTTACAGCAGCAGCCTGTAGCAAGAGATCTGAGGCAGATTTCTGCCGCACTGAAGATGATAACCGATATGGAGCGTATTGGCGATCAGGCAGAAGATATTGCCGAGATCATCACATATCTTGAGGGCAGAACAGCTGAAGAAACTGTTCATATCCGTGATATGGCAGCTGAAACTGTTATGATGGTAACTGACAGTGTTGATGCTTATGTAAAAAAGGACATCGAGTTTGCAAAGTCGGTCATAGTACATGATGATAAGGTTGATGAATATTTCGACAGAATAAAGAAAAGCCTTATAAAGATGATTGCGGAAAATCCGGAAAACGGAGAATACGCCCTCGATCTTCTTATGATTGCAAAGTATTTTGAACGTATCGGCGACCATGCAACGAATATTGCTGAGTGGGTAATTTTCTCTGTAACAGGAGAACATAAAAACTCATAAAGGGGTTGATTTATATGATATGGTGCGTTGAAGATGACGCAAGTATCCGTGATATAGAGGTATATGCCTTACAGTCAACAGGACTGGAAGCAAAAGGTTTCGAGGACGGCAACAGTTTTCTGTCTGCACTTAAAACAGAGCTTCCCGATCTTGTGATTCTTGATGTGATGCTTCCCGGAACTGATGGTATCGAAGTACTGAAAATTCTCAGAAATACAGCAGATTATGCTGAAATACCAGTAATTATGGCTACTGCGAAGGGAGCGGAATTTGACAAGGTACAAGGTCTTGACCTTGGTGCAGATGATTATCTTGTCAAGCCATTCGGAATGATGGAAATGATTTCGAGGGTGAAGGCTGTACTGCGCCGTTGTAAGCCTAAAAATCCGGCAAATACAATGAGAGTAAGAGAACTTGAACTCAACGTGGCAGAGCGTATAGTAACAATACACGGCAATAAAATTTCTCTTACATACAAGGAATTTGAAATGCTTTCTCTTTTTATGAAAAACAGAGGACGTGTTTTTTCAAGAGATATGCTTTACAACGAAATATGGGGCGAGGATTATGTCGGCGAAACAAGAACGGTTGATGTACATATCAGAACGCTTCGTCAGAAACTTGGCGAATATGGCGAAATGATCGAAACGGTTCGTCACGTTGGCTACAAGTTCGGAGGCGGCAGTGACAAGTAAAATTTTTCGTTCGATTTTTATTACAGCGATAGCCGTTTTAGCGGCTACACTTATTATCATTACAAGTTTTCTGTATGATTATTTTACAGATAATCAGGTGAAACAGCTAAGAGATGAGCTCTTAATCGCTTCTGCCGGAACTGAAACGTCAGGTACGGACTATCTTAAAAATGTGAAATATAATAATTTTCGTCTGACGTGGGTAGCAGGGGACGGAACTGTTCTTTTTGATTCACAGGCAGATGAAGGCGTTATGGATAATCATATTGATCGTGAGGAAATCTCAGAAGCCTTTGAAACAGGCACAGGAAGCAGTTCACGGCGTTCTGCAACGCTTACCGAAAAAACGCTTTATGAAGCAGTACTTCTGTCAGACGGAACAGTTCTGCGTATTTCAATTGACAGAAAAAGCGGATTTGTACTTCTTTTAGGTTTGCTTTATCCGGTTATAATAATAGTTATAATTGCTGTTATAATTTCAGCCGTACTTGCACATAAGATGTCGCAGAAGATAATAGAACCGTTGAATAAGCTTGATCTTGATAATCCGTCAGAAAATGACGCTTATGAGGAAATCACTCCTCTTTTAAGTCGTATTCACAGGCAGAATATGAAGATTGACCGCAAAGTTTCAGAGCTTAATCGAAGAAAAGAGGAATTTGATCTAATCACAAAGAATATGCGTGAAGGACTTGTTCTGCTTGATAAAAACAGAATTATTCTCACTATTAATTCAGCAGCGATAAATGTCTTTGGCACAGATAAAAATTGCGTAGGCAATGAATTTCTGACAATTGACAGAAAAAATGATACTCGTTCTGCTTTAGAAAAAGCATTTTCAGACGGTCATTCAGAGGTAAGAGTACAGCGGAATGAACGTGAATATCAATTCGACATAAGTTGTATCGAAACAGATGGTGATACTGTTGGTGCAGTAATCCTTGTCTTTGACATAACTGAGCAGGCTGATGCGGAAAGACTCCGCAGAGAGTTTACTGCAAATGTTTCGCACGAGTTGAAAACTCCGCTTCAATCCATTACAGGAAGCGCCGAACTTATCGAAAACGGACTTGTAAAGCCCGAAGATATGTCCCGATTTGTAGGTCATATCCGTAAAGAAGCAACAAGGCTTGTAACGCTTGTTGAGGATATCATAAGACTTTCGCAGCTTGATGAGCAGACAGAACTTCCTAAAGAAGATGTTTCGCTTTATGAAATCGCAAATGAAGTCTGCGGAATTCTTCGTGACATCGCAGAGAAAAAGAATATAACGCTTTCCGTATCAGGTGATATCGGAAATTATTTCGGTGTAAAGAATTTACTTTTCGAGATCATCTATAATCTTTGCGACAATGGAATCAAGTACACTCATGATGGCGGAAAAGTTGAAATTGATATCTCCGAAACAGAAAAAGAATTAACACTTAAGGTTTCCGACAATGGATCGGGAATCGCTCCTGAACATCAAGCAAGAATTTTCGAGCGTTTTTATCGTGTGGATAAAAGCCATTCAAAAAAATCGGGCGGTACAGGTCTTGGATTGTCTATTGTTAAACACTCTGTTCTGTACCACGGCGGAAAGATTTCAATTCGGAGTGGAGTGGATAAGGGGACTGTAATTACAGTAGTATTACCGAAAAGATGAATATAATTGATTTTCAGTAATTTCTTTGGATAATTTTTTATACTAAAATAAATGAAGAACAGTTACACAGCTGTTCTTCTTTATTTTTATCAAAAACTTTTTTTGATAAATCTCCTGATAAGTGCATCATAGCAAAATCAAAAGAAATGCTTACATTAAAATTCCTGAATAGTCAGCAGAGGTGACAGATAAAAAACTTCACTTTAACAAAACTTAAACAATTCATAAAACTTTTGAAAACATGAAAGAGGTATAATTTAATATATATGAAAGATTAGTGAGGAGAAATATAATGAACGCTATCGAAATCAAAAACCTTTCTAAAAGTTTTCGAAATATGTATGCAGTAGATCATCTGGATATGACTGTTCCCGCAGGTGCTATCTACGGCTTTATCGGTGAAAACGGTTCTGGTAAATCAACAACTATGAAGCTTATGCTGAACAAGAGGTGATTAAGATTCTCAAGACTGTCCGTATGGAAGGTGCGGCTGGCAACAAATATAAAAACTGCTCCCTCGGTATGAAGCAGAGGGTTGGAATCGCTATGGCACTTCTCGGTAATCCTTTATTGCTTGTGCTCGATGAACCTCTTAATGGTCTGGATGCAGACGGTATGAGAATCATGCGTGAGGTCTTTACTGATATTATTAAAGATAAAAATCGCAGTATTATTATATCTTCTCATCTTCTTGGGGAACTGCAAAAAGTCGCAACCCATTACGGCATTATCCGCCATGGCAAGATGATATGCGAGATGACAGCCGAAGAACTCGATGCAAGCTGTCGTACTTATATTGCGCTTAAAGCCGATGAAATGAGCCGTTCCAAGAATCTGCTTGGATGTAAGTATTCCCGTGTAGAGGAAGACGAAACCGGGTATATCCGTGTATACGACATGACTACCCCAGAGGAAGTCGTTACTTACCTTTACGAAAACGGAATACCGGTTACTGAAATTATGACCGACAAAATTGGTCTTGAAGAATACTACACAGACCTTATGAAAGGAGGAAAATCATAATGGAAAATGCGGTAAAATTTGATGCTGTCAGCTTTGGCAAGAGGGTTCGCAGTATTATGAAAGTTGATTTCAGAAGAATGTTCAAATCCAGACTCTTTTACATTCTTATTGTCAGTGCACTCATAATGCCAATTCTAATGACAGTTATGATGTTAATGATGGACGGAACAGTTTCAGTTGATCCTCAGACGGGGGTGGAAACTGTAATGGAAGGACCTGAAAATACATGGCAGAATATCGGTACACTTCCCGATGGGGAAGAAATGGGCGGCAATGGTGTTTTTATGATGTGCAATATCAACATGGTGTTTATGCTGGTTTCTGTATTTATTTGCCTGTTTATCTCTGATGATTTCAGAAGCGGATACGCCAAAAATCTTTTTACCATTCGTGCAAAAAAAGGTGATTATATCATTTCAAAAACGCTTGCCGGTTTTGTTTGTGGAGCATTGATGTTGATTGCGTATTTTACCGGCTCGATGCTTGGCGGTGCAATTTCATGTCTGTCCTTTGATCTTCACGGTCTGAGCGTTGAAAATATAGCTATGTGTATGATATCCAAAGTATTTCTGATACCGGTATTTATTTCGATTTTTGTTCTTATCAGCGTAGCAGCAAAGCAAAAGGCATGGCTTGCACTCTGCGGTTCTATCGGCGGCGGAATGCTGTTGTTTATGATGGTGTCTGTAGTTACTCCGCTTGGCTCTACATTTATAAATGTGATTCTCTGTCTTGCAGGAGGTATCCTTTTTGCTGTTAGTCTTGGTGCAGTCAGCAAAATGATTTTGAATAAAACAAGTTTGGTATAATTTTTTTAGAATCTCCTAATGCACTGAATGATCCTATGATATTTACAGAGAAATTCTTCTTGCGCTGTAGTATAAAAGGAAATGGTAAATCATTTGTAATATAAGAATATAATTGCGGTTCATGAAGAAAATATGAGTTTCTAATATTGCAAAAAAGACAAAATGATGATATAATGTTTATAAAATAAGACTTACTTTTTATCAAAGGGAAATTAATAATGATTAAGGATATTAAAAGGAAGATACTTCATTTTTTCTATCCGACAAGATGTCCTGTATGTGATGAAGTCATCTATTCGATGGACAGATTTTGCGGAAAATGTATGGAAAATCTAAATTACACAGAAGATGATGTGAGTATCAGCGGTGCCGCAAGTTTTACAACAGCTTTTGTATATGATGATAATATCAGACCTGCAATAATGCTTATAAAAAAAGGAATATGCGGAAATGCAGATTATGCTCTTGGAAATGAACTTGCAGACAGGCTTGAGCAGCGTGGGATTATTGATGAGATTGATGTTATAATTCCGGTTCCGATGTACAAAAAAGATAAGATAAAGAGGGGATTCAATCAGGCTGAGCTTATAGCGAATGTTATAGGCAGACGCTTTAATATACCTGTTTCACCTGATTCCGTAGCAAAAAATCGAAAAACTATGCAGCAGAAAACTCTTAATCGTGAAATGCGTATGAAAAATCTTGCCGGTGCCTATAATGTCTGTAATCCTGTAGAAATAGCTGGAAAGAGTGTACTTCTTGTAGATGATGTATCAACTACCGGAAGTACTCTCGCAGAACTTACATCGCTTCTTCTTTCAGTTGGAGCATCTGAGGTGCGCTGTGCTGCTTGCTGTCAGACGTCTGAACAAAGCAAAACATAATGCAGTCAATTTATAAATACTCTGTGCAAGACAGAATGCATGATTTCTATATCGGTATGTAAAGATCGGGAAAACAGACTTGATGAGTTTATCAAAAGGTATAATAAATTGTTTTGGGGCATTATGCCCCTTTTTTACGTCAGAAAACTGATGAAACGTACATATAGTATCAGTTTTATTAAGAAATAGAACTCAGGTCGAAATTGAAAGATAAACATCTTTTACTATTTTATAATCAAAATAAACAAAATTGACTACAACTTTCGCTTTGAAACACGGTATCCCTATTATTCCCATCGCTTTAGAATCAAAACTTGAAGAACTGTTTCAAATTGAGATGAATAAGGTGAGAAAAGGATTGGGGGATATTCAACTTCTTAAAAGGTTTATTTCTGATAAAACTGAGATACCGTATTCTCAAAAACTTATTGGAGCTTTAAATTCGGTATTAGTTGATAAAAAGCAGATAAATAAGATTAAAGAAGCATTTACCAAAAGAATTTTTTTGAGCTATCGTAAAAAATGCAGGATATATGCGAATGAGTTGATACGAACCATTCATAGTATACCTTCATTAGAACGTACTGCAATATGAATTGTTGCTTCTGCAAAAGGCGGATTGCCAGATGCAATAAGTAAACTTGCTGATATGTATTGGTATGGTAATGGTATTCCTGTAAATTATGAAAATTCTATACTGTAGATAATAAAAAGAAAAGCACACTCGGTGTGCTGAAAGAAGTATA
>JAFXEJ010000103.1 GCA_017513795.1 Ruminococcus sp. | reverse complement strand
TTATCGCAATTTTAAGATTGCTCTCATTGATGCTCATAATGGCTCTTTGATTAATCGTAAAATTTCAAGACTTTAGTTGTATACCATGTCCTTACACCATGTGTTTACCATGTTACTCTTGACACACAGTTCGCCCCTACAATTTCGAGAGTTATAAAGCAATTCAAAGGAGCAATTACCAAACAAATCGGTTTTTCACCGTGGCAGCGATCATTCAACGACCACATCATCCGCAACGAAAATGAATATGCTGCATATTGGCGATACATAGAAGAAAATCCGGCAAATTGGGAAAACGATGATTTATCCTTTCATTTTCCGGAATAATTATAAAAAATTTATAAAGGAGAAAAATATCATGATCAAATTAACACTTAAAGACGGCAGCATCCGTGAAATCGAAGCTGCTATGCCCGCAAGCGAAATAATCAAGGGCATTGGTATGGGACTTTACAAGGCTTCATGCTGCGTAAAGATCAACGGAGAGGTAAAGGATCTCCGCACAGTTATTGACAGTGACTGCGAGTTCGAGGTATGCACATTCGATACAATCGAGGGTAAAAAGACATTCTGGCACACAGCGTCACACATTCTTGCACAGGCTGTAAAGCGTCTTTACCCCGAAGCTAAGCTTGCTATCGGTCCGGCTATCGACAACGGATTCTACTACGATTTCGACCTTGAAAAGCCTTTCTCTCCCGAGGAGCTTGAAAAAATCGAGGCTGAAATGAAGAAAATCGTCAAGGAAGGAATTGCTCTGGAGCAGTTCGAGCTTTCTCCGGCTGAAGCTATCGCAAAGCTTGAGGAAATGGGCGAGCCTTACAAGGTTGAACTCTGTCAGGAACACGCAGATAACGGCGAGCCTATCTCATTCTACAAGCAGGGCGAGTTCGTTGATCTCTGCGCAGGTCCGCACCTTATGACAACAGCTCCGGTAAAGGCATTCAAGCTTCTCTCATGCACAGGCGCATACTGGAGAGGTTCAGAGAAGAACAAGATGCTTTCCCGTGTATATGCAACTGCATATCCCAAGGCTGCTGACCTTGAAGCTGACATCAAGCAGCGTGAGGAAGCAAAGCTTCGTGATCACAACAAGCTCGGACGTGAGCTTGAATACTTCACAACAGTTGACTGTATCGGTCAGGGACTTCCTATCCTTCTCCCCAAGGGTTCAAGAACAATTCAGGTTCTCCAGCGCTGGATAGAGGATGAGGAGCAGAAAAGAGGCTATCTTCTCACAAAAACTCCGCTCATGGCTAAGAGAGAGCTTTATAAGATTTCCGGTCACTGGGATCACTACCTTGACGGTATGTTTGTTCTCGGCGATCCCTACGACGAAACAAAGGAATGTTTTGCGCTCCGTCCGATGACATGTCCTTTCCAGTATCAGGTTTTCCTGAACAGACAGCGTTCATACCGTGATCTTCCTATGCGTCTCGGCGAAACTTCCACACTTTTCAGAAATGAGGATTCCGGCGAAATGCATGGACTTATCCGTGTACGTCAGTTCACAATTTCCGAGGGACATCTCATTCTCCGTCCCGAGCAGCTTGAAGAAGAATTCAAGGGCTGTCTGGAGCTTGCAAAGTATGTTCTTGACACAGTTGGTATGCTTGAAGACTGTACATTCCGCTTCTCACAGTGGGATCCTGCAAACCCGAAGAACAAGTACGAGGGAACTGCTGAACAGTGGGAAGAAGCTCAGAGCATCATGGCAAAGATTCTTGATAATCTCGGCGTAAACTATACTATCGGTATTGACGAAGCCGCATTCTACGGTCCTAAGCTTGACATTCAGTATAAAAACGTATTCGGCAAGGAAGATACTATTGTTACAATTCAGATCGATATGCTTCTTGCTGAAAAGTTCGGTATGGAATACGTTGACGTTGACGGCTCAAAGCGCAGACCTTACATCATCCACAGAACATCACTCGGCTGTTATGAAAGAACTCTTGCTTACCTCATCGAAAAGTATGCCGGAGCACTTCCGCTCTGGATGTCTCCCGAACAGGTTCGTATCATTCCTGTTGCTGACCGTCATCTTGACTATGGCAGAGAGGTTCTTGAAAAGCTCAGTGCGGCTGGAATCCGTGCTTCCATTGATGACCGTGCTGAAAAGGTAGGCTGGAAGATCCGCAGCGCAACAATGGAAAAGCTTCCTGTAATGCTTACAATCGGTGATAAGGAAGTCGAGGAGGGAACAGTTTCTGTACGTTCAAGACGTGAGGGCGATCTCGGCTCAATGACACAGAACGATCTTCTTGCTAAGCTTATCGACGATATCGCTAAGAAAGTAAGATAATCAGGCTTATGAATATAGAAGTAACCAGACTTAATCAGGGAATTTCATCGCCGGAGGAATTTGTCCGCAATATTGATAATGAATATCAGTATAAACTGCGGAAAATAGCCGCAGAAATCGCTGAAAACAGTGATGAAAGACCTATAATTCTTCTTTCCGGACCTTCGGGTTCCGGAAAGACGACTTCTGCAATGATGATAAGCCGTATCCTCGCAGAATCGGGCGTTGTAATGCATACGCTTTCTATGGACAACTACTTCAAATCGCTGTCAGAGGAAGAAAAAACTCTTGCCGCTGAGGGAAAAATAGACCTCGAATCCCCTGACCGTGTTGACGCAGAGCTTCTCAGCAGTCAGATAGAAGAGATAAGAGCCGGCGAGGAAGTTGAGCTTCCCAAGTATAATTTCGTGACCTCCGCAAGAGAATCCGGCTGTAAATTCCGGAAAAATCACGGAGAACTCGTAATTTTCGAGGGAATCCATGCACTTAATCCGGCAGTAATTACAGTTCCTGACAGCCATGTATGTAAAATTTACGTCAGCGTCAGAACGAGAATTACCGACGGAAATACCGTCCTTCACCCCTCAAGAATCAGACTTATGCGCAGAATGATCCGTGACGGAAAATTCAGACAGCGTACTCTCCGTGAAACAATGAAGATGTTTCACAGCGTTGAGGAGGGCGAGAATAAATACATAATGCCGTATAAGTATCGCTCCGATTTTGATCTTGATACGTTTATGGCTTATGAACCGGCGGTCTATAAGGATTTCCTTATGACCGGTCTCAGGGAAATGACAGATGTTCCGGAAATAAGAGAACTTCTCTCCGTTATGGAAAATGTCTCCCCGCTTGACGATGACTTTGTTCCGGCTGATTCCCTTGTCCGTGAATTCAT
This sequence comes from Ruminococcus sp., assembly GCA_017513795.1. GTDB lineage: Bacteria > Bacillota > Clostridia > Oscillospirales > Ruminococcaceae > Ruminococcus. The sequence continues at coordinate 32,896 of JAFXEJ010000103.1, read as the reverse complement.
CGGCTCCGGTATCTTCAGCTATTGATAAAAAAGCCGGAACTTTATTGTTATGCTTTTATAGAGGTTTTACGGTTTCTATTGAGGAAAACCCTTTTGAAAAAGGGTTGTTCCTCAAACTCCTTTCCTAAAACTTTCAGTATTAAATTTCCGCCTGATAGGGCACACACACCAGATAAATGAGAAATTTCAACATTTCTTTCGGTGTGCCCTATCAGGCGGAAATTTTAGTATTAAAAGTCTTTGGAAGGGGGTTCGGGGGTGACTCCCCGCAGTGCGGGGAGATGTCCGAAGGACAAAGGGGACCGCCGCTGTTGGCGGAACCTTTCCTCAGAAAGGTTTCCCCCGATAAATACCCGTGAAGTTTCTGTAAAAGTACAACAGTAAAAATTCCGGCTTATTAAGCGATATTGATAATACCGGCGTTATGGAGGTTATAGAGGAAAGCATAGCGAGCCTCGTCACGGTATTCCGGTTTAATCATATAGTAGACGTAAGTTTCGACGAGATTAAGTTTAGATAGTGTACGTCCCTCGATTTTGAAGTGTTCGAAGCCCATAGGGACATATTTTTCCCAGATATCGTCGGGAGAGATATTCGTACTGAGTTTTCTGTTATCGAAAATAGTACGTTCTTCGCAGCCGCAGTTCATATCGACGCTGTTTTTATCATCCTTGCTGAACTTCATAGGCTTACCGGGATTCTTGCGGATATGCTCGCAGAACTGAATCTGCTGCAAGCCAAGGCGTCTGTAATGTTCCTTACGCAGTTTACAGCCGGGATTACAGCATGCATTTACGAGAATCTCACATTTTTCCTTATGCGGCAGAGCTTCAAGGATATCGAATTTATTATTGAGATCGTAGTCAAGCACAACGATGTGGTAATCCTTTTCGAGTTCTTCACGAAGTTCTTCCGGATCGGTAATGCGCTTGCATGTAGAGCTTGTCAGCTTGTAATTGGGGTAATTTTTGCGGATATAATCCTCCAGCAGAGGAGAATTTATAATAACCTCGTTAAGACCGTTGTCTGCAAGCTTCATAACATCGTTGCAGAACTTATCTGACAGATGTTTTTCTTCAAGTACGGGGTTAGTGAATGTAAATCTCAGCGGAATTCCCTGACTATTGAAAGCTTTCAGTGCACGGGAAACGAAATCCATGTTGCATAGTCCCATATTAGTTCTTCCGCCGTTCCACAGTGACTGCGGAAAAGCGCCGAAAACAGAAGCTATCTCAACGCCCTCACGGAAATAGTGGGGGCAGTTTTTCAGCATGGAGATAAATATTATATTAATCCCGTAATTCGTTGCAAGACCGGGGAGATGAAATCTTGCTCTCATAGTTTTCTCCTTATTTGAATATCAGTGAACGTGAATTTTCAAGGCTTTTAAGCAGAGTGAAACGTGCTTCATCACGACATTCCGGCTTAGCCATGTAATACATATAAGTTTCGAGGACATTAATAGGACTTGCCGTTCTTCCCTCGATCTTGAACTGCTCGAATCCCATAGGAACGTATTTTTCCCAGATATCATCGGGAGAAATATGAGTTCTGAGACTGCGTATCTCGAAGATACCTCTGTGAGAGTAGGGGCAGTCCTTGAAATTCTGAGTATCAAACTTTGAAGCGTCGAAAGGCAGATTAGGATATTTCTTGATATGCTCGTTGTAGGCAATCTGCTGAACGCCGATACAGTGGTAATGTGCTGATCTTCTGGGACATCCCGGCTCGCAGCAGGCATTTACGAGGAGTTCGCAGTCTGCCTTGCGTGGAAGCTTTTCAAGAACTTCAAAGTTATTGTTGAAATCGTAGTCAACAACAACGATGCTGTAATCCTTGCCGAGTTCTTCCTCAAGCTTTTCCGGATCAGTAATTCTCTTGCATGTAGAGCTTGTCAGCTTGTAATCGGGGTAATTGCGGCGGATGTAATCCTCAAGAAGCGGCGACATAACGATAGCTTCGTTCATGCCGTTGTTGGCAAGATTCATTACCATGTTGCAGAACGGATCGCTGAGGTGCTTCTTTTCAAGTGCGGGATTTGTAAAAGTAAAGCGGAGCGGAATTCCCTTGTCGTTGAAAACCTTGATAACGTTCTTGACAAAGGTCTTGTCCACAACGCCGCCCTGAGTTCTGCCGCCGTTCCATATCGAGGGCGGAAAAACACCGTAGAAAGAGGCTATTTCAACGCCTTCCCGAAAGAATTCGGGACGATGCGCCAGCATTTCTGCGAACATAAAATTCAGCTTGAAGTTTCCCGAAAAATCAGGAAGGTGAAAACGTACTCTCATTTTTATCTCCTTGTAAAATTAATTATTGATGGATATATGGTCGCCTCTTTCGTCGGAAACGAAATAACCGGCGGAAATTATTTTCTTTTCGAGACTGTCACGGCATTCGGCGGCTTCTTCGCCGGAGCTTACCTTGTTGTCGTAGAGATCATATTTTTTTCTTACCATGACAGGCGAAAGATTCGGCATAACGACGTTGCAGCCCGTCTGTAAACCACGCTCTCTGCCGTCGGGAGCTATAGTTCCGAGAGCTGTTGTAGCCGGCAGAAGAACCTCCGGAAACATAAGCCTGATTATTCCGAGAAGCCTGAGCGTAAGCTGTAATGAACCTCCCTCAGCCGCTGAAAAAGGTGTATCGTGGTGCGGAATGAAAGGTCCGATGCCGATCATGTGCGGTTTAAGCTCCTGTAAAAAGCGGAGATCTTCAACGATATTGCGGAGCGTCTGAAAAGGTGCTCCTACCATGAATCCTGCGCCGACCTGATAGCCGAGCTCACGGAGTTCATAGAGACAGTCAATGCGGTTTTTGAGCGTCATTCCGGCTGGATGAAGCTTTGAGTAAAGCTCCGGAGAAGCCGTTTCGTGCCGGAGAAGATAACGGTCAGCGCCGGCATTTTTCAGTTTTTTGTAGCTCTCACGGGAACGCTCACCCAGTGAAAGAGTGATAGCGCAGTCGGGATATTTTTCACGGATACCGCTTATCACCGGAACGAGAAAATCATCAGTAAAGAATGGATCCTCACCGCCCTGAAGCACGAATGTACGGAAACCAAGCTCATAGCCGTTTTCGCAGCAGCTCATGATATCCTCACGGTCAAGACGATAACGCTGTGCATTTTTATTTCCGCACCTTATGCCGCAGTAAAGGCAGTTGTTTTTGCAGTAGCTTGAAATTTCGATAAGTCCTCGCAGAAAGACTTTTTTCCCGTATACACGCTGTCTGACCTCATCGGCGTATTTTCTCAGCAGAGCAGAAGCTTCATCGTCATTCATGGCGATAACTTCAAGAAGCTCCTCGTCAGACAGATTGCCGGTCTGATAAAGCTTTTCAATAAGACCGGTCATGCTCAGCCGCCCAGCCTTATCATTTCGTCGATGCACTTTCTTGAAGCCGCTATCATTTCGTCGTCCATGATGATTTCAGCTGCACTTCCGTCGCCGCTTGCGATACCGAGGAGTGATCTGTACACGTCCGGAAGTGTAGTAAGCTTCATGTTATTGCAGACGAGATTCTTTGTAAGTGGATAGAACTTCTTGTCAGGGCAGTCATACTGTAGGTGCTCAGCGATAGAAGTTTCAATGCCGATAATGAATTCCTTTGCGTCAGATTTCATTGCAAAGTCGATAATTCCGGCGGTAGAACCGGCATAATCAGCAAGCTCCACTACCTGTGGTCTGCATTCGGGATGAACGAGGAAAAGAGCGTCCGGATGCTCTGCCTTAGCGGCAAGGACATCATTTGCGGAAACAGCGGCATGAGTAGGACATCCGCCGTTAAGAAGCTTTACATCCTTGTCGGGACAGTTTTTCTTGACGAAGTCGCCGAGATTGCAGTCAGGGATGAAAAGGATCTTATCATTTTCGATAGCTTTGACGATTTTCAGCGCACTTGATGAAGTTACGCAGACATCGCAGACAGTTTTCAGAGAAGCCGTTGTATTGATGTAGGCAACGACGGTTCTGTCGGGATCTTCTGCCTTTATTGCAGCGATCATTTCCTTGTCCATCTGTTCTGCCATAGGACATCCGGCGTGAGGATTAGCGAGATATACACGCTTCTGAGGGGAAAGAATCTTAGCTGTTTCAGCCATGAAGTGAACGCCGCAGAAAAGGATATTTTCGTTGTCGATACCCTTTGCGTCAACGCTGAGCTTGTAGCTGTCGCCGGTATAATCAGCGATTTCAGTAATTTCTCTTGCCTGATAGCTGTGAGCAAGGATAGCGGTTCCGGTTTCTTTTTTCAGTTTAAGGATAGCCTCCTGCATTTCACGGATATTCATAATAACACCTGCTTTCGTCAGAATCAAAGGCTGCTTTCGGCGATAACTTCTACTTCAACGAGGACGTTCTTTGGAAGCGTCTTTACAGCGACGCAGCTTCTTGCCGGAAGTGAAATAAAATATCTGCTGTAAATTTCGTTGAATGCGGCAAAGTCGTCCATATCTGCAAGGAAGCAGGTAGTCTTGACAGCCTTTTCAAAGGAAGAACCGGCGGTTTTAAGGATTTCGCCGAGATTTCTCATAACCTGTTCTGTCTGAGCCTCGATAGTATCAGCCTCGACAGTGTTTGTTGCGGGATTTATAGCTATCTGACCGCTTGTGTAAACGAGTCCGTTTGAGATGATAGCCTGTGAATATGGTCCCACTGCTGCGGGAGCCTTTTCTGTATGAATCTTAATCATGGTAATTCTCCTTATCAGTTGATATTAAGTATCTTGAATCCGGCATCAGTGAGAGCCTGTCTTATCTGCTCGATGTGGTCGTAATTTCTTGTTTCAAGAACGATACGCAGATAGCATCCGTTGACAGCTGAACCCTCATTGGCACGTTCATGGTGGATAGAAGTAACATTTCCGCCGAGTTCAGCGATGATTCTTGAAACATCCATAAGCTGACCGGGCTTGTCGATAAGCTCGATGTTCATGGAGCACGATCTTCCTGACATAAGCAGACCTCTCTTGATAACTCTTGAAAGGATAGTAACGTCGATATTTCCGCCGGAGAGGAGGCAAACCGTCTTTTTGCCCTTTACGGGAACCTTATTGAACATTGCGGCTGCAACGGAAACTGCTCCTGCGCCCTCTGTAACGAGCTTCTGCTGCTCCATAAGAGCGAGGATAGCGGCAGAAATTTCGTCGTCTGTAACGGTAACGATATCGTCAACGTATTCTGAGATAAGGTTGTAGGTATTTTCGCCGGGCTCCTTCACAGCGATACCGTCAGCGATAGTGGAAACGCTTTCAAGACGTTCTATCTTGTTGTCACGGATAGAATTGAACATACTCGGTGCGCCGGAAGCCTGAACGCCGTACACCTTGATATCGGGATTGAGCTTCTTGATTGCGAATGCAACACCTGAGATAAGTCCGCCGCCGCCGATAGGGATAATAACAGCTTCCATATCGGGAATCTGCTCTAAAAGCTCCAGACCGATAGTTCCCTGACCGGCGATAACATCCTCGTCATCGAATGGATGAATGAAGGTATAGCCGTATTCGTCACGCTGTCTGAGAGCCTCAGCATAAGCGTCGTCGTAAACACCTTTCACAAGACAAATTTCAGCGCCGTAGCTTTTTGTAGCTTCAATTTTGGATATAGGAGCGCTGTCAGGAAGGCAGATTATTGACTTTATACCGTTCTTTGCGGCAGCCAGAGCAACTCCCTGAGCGTGATTTCCGGCGGAGCAGGCGATAACTCCCTTAGCCTTTTCCTCAGCGGAGAGGCGTGACATACGGAAGTAAGCTCCCCTGACCTTGAATGAACCGGTAATCTGAAGATTTTCGGTTTTAAGGTAAATATCAGCGTCGGGATTGATTTTCGGCGCACGAATAATATCAGTCTCTCTGATGATCTGTTTCAGAACGTATTTTGCACTGTAGATTTTATCAAGAGTAAGCATTTTTCAAGACCTCTTTTTATTATGGATTTTCTATTTTCAGCTGATTTACAAATTGTTTTGCAGTACGGGGCGATCTTCCGCTGCCCTGAATTGCGAACTGTTCAGCTCTGAGAGCGAGTTCGCTGTCGGGGATATCTATTCCGCAGCTGTCAGCTATTTCTTTTGCGATAGCAATGTAGCTGTTCTTGTCGGGGCGGCTGAAATTCACTCTCAGACCGAAGCGTGCAGAGAGCGAAAGAGTTTCCTGCATGGAATCATTCCGGTGGATATCATCACCGCTGCGGTCGGAGAAGCTTTCCTTCACGAGATGACGGCGGTTGCTTGTGGCATATATCGCCGTGTTGCTGTTTCTTGCGGAAACAGAGCCTTCAAGGGTAGCTTTCAGCGCACCGAAGCAATCTTCTCCGGACGTAAAGCTGAGGTCGTCGATAAATATGATGAATTTCAGCGGATTTCTGCCTATGCTTTCGATAATTTCCGGAATATCACGGAGCTGTTCCTTTGTAATTTCGATAAGACGCAGACCACGGTCAGCGAATTCATTTACAACAGCCTTGACGGTTGAAGATTTTCCTGTTCCGGCGTCACCGTAAAGGAGAACATTCTGAGCCGGCTTTCCCTCAAGAAGCGCAATAGTGTTGCTTATAACGGTACTGCGTTCTGTTTCGTAGCCGTAAAGCTCAGAAAGACGCTGTTTATCGGGATGCTTTACGGGAACGATAATTCCGTCACGCACGATGAACATTTTGTGACGTGCATATTTTCCGTAGCCGAATCGTGCAATATTTTCGATGCGGTTTTTGTATTCGCTTACGAAGTCGATTTCGGAATTCTTCCACTGAGGCAGAGGATATATTCTATAATATCCATAGGAAGCCTCAGCCGGTGTGAGCATTGACAGCTCCTGAAGGAATCTCAGTTCATTGAAGACAGCCTCCTCGATGCAAGGGTCAGCTTCTCTGCCCTCAGCTATTCCCTTGATGTAGAAATTCTCATCCTCCAGAACGGCTTTCAGGAGATATCTGCTGAAATCGGGATTTTTTTCATAAAGCTGTGAGACAAACTGTGAATATCTTCCGATATTGAAGTGATTATCCTCAGCAGATTCACGGAGAAGCTCCCTGAGAGTGCAGAGAGCGTCGTCGTCAAGCAGACTGCGGAAAACTGCAAGAGTATCCATTCCGCAGCAGAGGTTGTCAAGCCTTTCACGCATATCAGCCATTATAAAACCTCTAAGATCTTTTCAGTCATACCGGTGCAGGAAAGAGGAGTTCCCTCTGAACAGCCCATAAGATCGGCAGTACGCCAGCCGTCGTTAAGAACCTTGTTTACTGCGTTTTCGATGCAGTCAGCTTCTTCGGCAAGATCAAACGAATAGCGGAGCATCATTGCGGCTGAAAGTATAGTTGCGATAGGATTAGCCTTGTTCTGTCCGGCGATATCGGGAGCACTTCCGTGAATAGGCTCGTACATACCTCTTGAAGTTGCGCCGAGTGAAGCGGAAGCAAGCATGCCAATAGAGCCTGTTATCTGTGAAGCCTCGTCAGAGAGGATGTCTCCGAACATATTTGAAGTTACGATAACATCGAACTGTCTGGGATTTCTCACAAGCTGCATAGCGGCATTGTCAACGAACATATCGCTGTATTCAACCTCAGGATATTCCTCAGCAAGGCGGTGCATGGTCTTTCTCCACAGACGTGAGGATTCAAGTACATTAGCCTTGTCGATGCTGCAAAGCTTTTTGCTGCGCTTCATAGCCGAATCAAAAGCCACTCTGCCGATTCTCTCGATTTCGGTAACGCTGTAGGCTTCTGTATCGTAAGCCTCCTGACCGTATTTTCCCTCACGGTATCCCCTGTCGCCGAAGTAAATTCCGCCTGTAAGCTCACGGACGATCATGATATCGAAGCCGTCGCCGACGATTTCATCTTTAAGCGGAGAAGCCGCACGGAGAGCCGGATAAAGCGATGCCGGACGGAGATTTGTGTAAAGTCCGAGAGCAGAGCGGATTCCGAGCAGAGCCTTTTCCGGACGCTTTTCACCGGGAAGCTCATCCCATTTCGGACCGCCTACTGCGCCGAGAAGTACGCTGTCAGAAGCAAGACAGCCGTCAATAGTCTCCTGAGGAAGCGGCATACCAGCTGTGTCAATAGCACATCCGCCTATGAGATACGGAGTGAAATTGAATGTATGACCGAATTTAACGGCAATTTTTTCAAGTACAGCAACAGCACCGTCCACGATTTCAGGACCGATACCGTCGCCTTTAAGTAAAGCAATATTGAAATTCATAATTATACCTCTGTTCAATAGGATTTCAGGGAAGAAGATACCTCCTCTTGATATTATACCTACAGGAAATCCGCAGTTATTCTATAACGCCCTTGGCAATAGAGTCCATAAGACCGCCGTTGGCGATGATTTTCTGGATGAATTCAGGGAAAGGAGCCGTTGTATATTCCTTTCCTGTGGTGATGTTGCGGATAATTCCGTTGTCGAGGTCAGCTTCAACGATATCTCCCTCAGAGATTTCCTCTGCCGCTTCGGGACACTCAACGATAGCAAGACCGATATTTATAGCGTTGCGGTAGAAGATTCTTGCAAAGCTTTTTGCGATTACAAGGGAAATTCCGCTTGCCTTGATAGCAATAGGAGCGTGTTCACGGGATGAACCGCAGCCGAAATTCTGTCCGGCAGCCATGATATCGCCGATCTTTACACGATTAACGAAAGTCTTGTCGATATCCTCCATGCAGTGAGAAGCAAGCTCAGCGTGGTCGCTTGTATTGAGATATCTTGCCGGAATGATAACGTCTGTATCAACGTTGTCGCCGTATTTTATAACATTTCCTGTATATTTCATGATTCCATTACCTCCAGCGGACTTGTGATTTTTCCTGTAAGAGCGCTTGCCGCAGCAACCTCAGGACTTGCAAGATATACTTCAGATTCAACGTGTCCCATACGTCCGACGAAATTGCGGTTTGTGGTAGTAACTGCACGTTCGCCGGCGGCAAGGATTCCCATATGTCCGCCGAGACACGGACCGCATGTAGGAGTTGAAACTACTGCGCCGCTTTCGATGAATATTTTCAGAAGTCCCTGTTCCATAGCGTCAAGGTAAATCTGCTGTGTTGCCGGAATAACGATAACACGGACATTTTCAGCACATTTTCTTCCCTTCATGATCTCAGCAGCAGCCTGAAGATCTTCAAGTCTTCCGTTGGTGCATGAGCCAATAACTACCTGATCTATTTTTATATCGCCGATCTGGTCGAAAGTTCTTGCATTTTCGGGAAGATGCGGAAAAGCAACAGTCGGCTCAATAGCGGAGAGGTCGATATTTATAACTTCATCGTACTCAGCGTCGTCGTCAGCCTTGTAGATCACCGGTTCTGCGCCGCCGTGTTTCCTGATGTAGTCAAGGGTGATATCGTCAACCTCGAAGATACCGTTCTTTGCGCCGGCTTCGATAGCCATATTTGCGATACAGAGACGGTCAGCCATGCTGAGTGAGGAAAGTCCCTCGCCTGTGAATTCCATTGAACGGTAAAGAGCACCGTCAACGCCGATCATTCCGATGATATGGAGAATGACATCCTTGCCGGAAACATATCTTGGAAGCTTTCCTGTAAGGTTGAACTTTATTGCAGAGGGAACCTTGAACCATGCTTTTCCGACAGCCATACCGCAAGCCATGTCGGTTGAGCCTACACCTGTAGAGAATGCTCCGAGAGCGCCGTATGTACAGGTGTGAGAATCTGCGCCTATAACACAGAATCCGGCGGAAACAAGACCTTTTTCGGGGAGCAGAGCGTGTTCGATACCCATTTTGCCAACGTCATAGAAGTGAGTAACATTGTGCTCGCCGCAGAAATCACGGCACATTTTGCACTGTTCTGCCGCCTTGATATCCTTGTTGGGGGCAAAGTGGTCCATGACCATAGTTACCTTATCCTTGTCGAAAACTTCTGATTTGTTGAGCTTTGCGAATTCCTTGATAGCCACCGGAGAGGTGATATCGTTGCCGAGAACGAGGTCGAGTTCAGCAAGGATAAGCTGTCCCGCCTGAACGGAGTCAAGTCCGGCATGGGCCGCAAGAATTTTCTGTGTCATTGTCATTCCCATTTTAAAAAAACCTCTTTTCCTGGGGAATAAGTCATATATTGGACGTGATATGTCTGAAAACGTTATTTTAAGTGTTATTTATCCGAGTTTTTCAAGAAAATTTAAAAATGTATCCGCAGTTTCCTGAGGGATAACTGAATAAAACATATGTCCCTTGTCGGTAAGGTGATATTCGCCCTTGCAAGCCTTTGCATAGCGGATACCCTCCTCACGCCATGTGGTATTTTTTGTAAATCCCTTCATATCGCTGATAAAGAAGCAGCACGGACATGAAGGCTTTCCCTTTTCCATAGCCTTCTGAGCATTTTCCGTCATAAGGATAGATTCCTGAGAAAATTCGCTGTTGCAGAGATTCTTGTAGAAAAGCTTGCTGTAAAGAGCTTTTTCCTCATCGGTAAGGTGATTTCCCGACATCATGCCGGTTGCATTCACGGTCTTGTTTTTGAGTATCTTAGCAAGGAAGCCCTGTTTAGCAATCGCAGAAAAGAGCTTTTTCTGATTTTCAAGAGTTTTTATGCGCTTTTCCTTGGGAAATTCCTTTTCCTGAGCGATAGCATAATCCGGAATACCCATATCTATGCTGAGGATAGCCTTTACTTCGTCGGGATAATTGTTTGCCCACCATACAGCCTCGAATCCGGAATATGAGTGAGGAGCAAGAACATAAGGAGGATGAACTCCGGCAAGGCGCAGAGCCTCTCTTGATTCCTCCGCAATATTTTCGACAGTTCTTTCTGTTTTTGCGGAGCCGCTGAATCCGTATCCGGCTTTTTCAACGACAGCGATTCTGTATTTGTGTGACATTTTCGAGTAAAGGCATTTGTATTCAAGGACGGGAGCCGTAACTGCTCCGCCTGACAGGAAAACTATAGTTATATCGCCTTTTCCCTCGGTATAGACGTTTATCTGTGTATCGTTAACAGTGACTTTTTTTCCGTAGTTCATAAAGACCTCCTTTGTGTTGCTGTGTTTGGAATTCAAAAATATTTACAGTCGGACGACCAATGGTTATTCCTGCAAATAATTACGCATTAAGCATTACGAATTAAGCATTATTTATTGATTATAGCTCCCTTATCAGCAGAGGAAACCTGTGCCGCATAGCGTTTAAGGTAGCCTGTGATATTTTCTTTTTTCTTTATAGGCATAGTTTTTCTGCGTTCTTCAAGCTCCTCGTCGGAGATTTCAAGATTTATCTTGTAATTCGGGATGTCGATAGAAATGATATCGCCGTCCTTGACGTAAGCGATAGTACCGCCGTTAACAGCTTCGGGAGAAACATGACCGATAGCCGCACCACGGGTAGCTCCTGAGAAGCGTCCATCTGTGATGAGCGCAACGGATGAACCAAGACCGGCACCCTGAATTGCTGATGTGGGCGAGAGCATTTCTCTCATTCCGGGACCGCCGGCGGGACCTTCATAGCGGATAACAACGACATCTCCGGCTTTGATTCCGCCCTCGTAGATAACCTTTATAGCTTCTTCCTCACTGTCGAAAACTCTTGCAGTTCCCTTGTGAGCGAGCATTTCCGGAGCAACGGCGCTTCTCTTTACAACGCATCCGTCGGGAGCAAGATTTCCACGAAGAACTGCAATTCCGCCTGTTTCGCTGTATGGATTTTCAACAGGACGGATAGTTTCTGGATCCTTGTTTATGCAGCCGGAGATATTTTCGCCGACTGTCTTTCCGGTAACGGTCATGCAGTCGAGGTTAAGGAGATTTTTCTTTGAAAGCTCGTTGAGTACGGCATAAACGCCGCCAGCCTCGTTGAGGTCTTCCATATAAGTGTGACCAGCCGGAGCAAGGTGACAGAGGTTAGGAGTTCTTGCGCTGATATCGTTTGCGATATCGAGATTTATATTTACTCCGCACTCGTTGGCGATAGCCGGAAGGTGGAGCATACTGTTTGTTGAGCAGCCGAGAGCCATATCGGCTGTAAGAGCGTTCATAAATGCCTTTTCGGTCATGATGTCAAGCGGACGGATATTCTGTCTGTAAAGCTCCATAACTTGCATACCAGCCATTTTTGCAAGGCGGATACGGTCTGAGTATACAGCCGGAATCGTGCCGTTTCCACGAAGTCCCATACCGAGAACCTCAGTAAGACAGTTCATGGAATTTGCGGTATACATACCGGAGCATGAGCCGCAGGTCGGACAGGCATTATTTTCGTATTCCTCGACATCTTCAAGGGACATTTTTCCGGCAGTATAAGCACCGACAGCCTCAAACATGGAGGAAAGACTTGTTTTCCTGCCCTTGACGTGTCCGGCAAGCATAGGGCCGCCGCTTACAAAAATGGTAGGAACATTGACACGAGCTGCCGCCATGAGCAGTCCGGGAACATTTTTGTCGCAGTTGGGCACCATAACGAGGGCGTCGAAATGATGAGCAAGAGCCATACATTCTGTAGAGTCCGCAATAAGATCACGGGTCACAAGCGAATATCTCATGCCGGCATGACCCATAGCAATGCCGTCACATACTGCGATCGCTGGGAATACTACAGGAGTACCGCCGCCCATAGCTACGCCGAGCTTTACGGCTTCCACGATCTTGTCGATATTCATGTGACCCGGAACGATTTCGTTATATGATGAAACAATACCTACGAGAGGGCGTTTCATTTCTTCCTTTGTATGTCCGAGCGCATTGAAAAGGGAACGCTGCGATGCCTTTTCAACACCCTCGCAAAAATAATTTCCGCTCATTTTTTTCACCTCAAAAAATTTATTTGTTTTCTGTCTTGTTGTCGGGAGTATCCTCCGGCATAAAGAAAAACGGACTGCCGGCTTTATACAGCAGAAGAAGCCCTGCTGCAAGAAATGGGAATCCCCATGCAAAACTCATTGTTTCCTTGTTCCGGTCAACGATTATAATTCCTGAATCAGAACATTCCTTTTCGGCGATAACGCTGTTTTCGTCGTAAAAATCATCCATTTTAGAGATATATTCCAGAAAATCGCTGCTGTATTTGTCAGAAAAATATCCTGTAACTTTCTCACCATTCATAAGTCTGCGGTGTTCTTCAGAACCCTTTTCTACGGCAACATACCTGTATTTTCCGGCGACATTGACGATCATGATTTCATAATCTGACATTATCCCCTTGGAAACCTGTTCAAAAACGATAGCATTATGATTTTCAGTTCCTTCAAGCGCTCCCGCCACAGGCTTTGCACTGAAGGTAAGACTTCTGTTTTTCCGGACATCACTTTCATTGAAAAGCTCTGACTGATCTGCGCATCCCATTATGCGGAACGCTCTGTAAGCACCGCTGAAAAAAAGAATCATTGCGATAAGCAGCAATGCAGCCGAAATCAGATGAAGCTTATCCGGTCTGAATTTTTTTATATATGAACTTGTCACTTTATACCCCTTATTTTCCCTGTATTGCTTAAAATAACCCCATATTCTATGCGGACGCCCGATGGGCGTCCTGTTTCATAGTATAACCGACCAGCATGGGCGGCTCTTGCAGCCGCCCGTCTGCCGGTACAGTAAAATTCTTAGTTGTTGATGAACTTGTCTTCTTCGTTGTTCCAGCTGTAGAGCTTTCTGATATCCTCGCCGACCTTCTCTGCGGGATGCTCAGCAGCAAGCTTTCTCATAGCCTTGAAGTGAACCTGCTTGCCGGCGTCAGACATATCAAGGAGGAATTCCTTAGCGAAAGAGCCGTCCTGAATATCGGAAAGAACCTTCTTCATAGCCTTCTTTGTCTCGTCAGTGATGATCTTGGGACCTGTGATGTAGTCGCCGTACTCAGCAGTATTGGAGATAGAGTATCTCATTCCGGCAAAACCGCTCTGGTAGATAAGGTCAACGATGAGCTTCATTTCGTGGATACACTCAAAGTAAGCGTTTCTGGGATCATATCCAGCCTCAACGAGAGTCTCGAAGCCAGCCTGCATGAGAGCGCATACACCGCCGCAGAGAACAGCCTGTTCACCAAAGAGGTCAGTTTCAGTTTCAGTTCTGAAAGTTGTTTCAAGAACTCCGGCACGAGCGCCGCCGATAGCAAGACCGTAAGCAAGAGCCATTTCCTGAGCCTTGCCTGTAGCGTCCTGATGAACAGCAACGAGACAAGGAACACCCTTGCCAGCCTGATACTCAGAACGAACAGTGTGACCAGGTCCCTTGGGAGCGATCATTGTAACGTCAACGTCAGCGGGAGGAGTAATGCATCCGAAGTGGATGTTGAAGCCGTGAGCGAACATAAGCATATTGCCGGCTTCGAGGTTAGGCTCGATGTCGTTCTTGTAAAGAGCAGCCTGCTTTTCGTCGTTGATGAGGATCATGATGATATCAGCCTGCTTAGCAGCCTCAGCAGCTGTGAAAACTTCAAAGCCCTGCTTTACAGCCTTGTCCCATGACTTGGAGCCTTCGTAAAGACCGATGATAACTCTGCCCTTATCGCCGAGGGATTCCTTGGCATTGAGAGCGTGAGCATGGCCCTGTGAGCCGTAGCCGATTACAGCGATTGTCTTTCCGTAAAGAAGTGAAAGATCGCAGTCCTGTTCGTAATAAACCTTAGCAGTATTTTCCATGATTGAAAATCTCCTTTATTATAATAGTAATATATGTAATTGCTGTCAGGCAATTATAATCGTTTGGTTTTAAGGCAGTTTTCGCCTCTTTCGATAGCAACAAGACCTGTGCGGCACATTTCCATAATGCCGTAGGGCTTGAGAAGATCAATAAAAGCGTCGATCTTCGAGGTTTCGCCGGTAAGCTCGCACACAAGAGCCGTTGTGGAATAATCAACGATCTTTGAGCGGAAAATCTCAACAGCAGTCATGATATCCTGTCTTGACTGCGGAGTATTTCTTACCTTTATAAGAAGAAGTTCACGGACAACAGTTTCGCTGCTCCGGAGGACCTCTACTTCCTTTACGTCATGAAGCTTGCGCAGCTGGAGGAGGATACGATCCTTCAGATAATCATCGCCGTGAAAGGCAATTGTAATTCTTGAAAAGCTGCTTGATTCTGTTTCGCCTACAGTAAGGCTGTCGATATTGAAGCCTCGCCGTGTGAACATTCCCGAAACACGGGAGAGCACACCCGAAACGTTTGAAACGATAACGCCGATTACATACTGTTCCATATCACACACCTCACTTGATCTCTGTTATAATATCGTCGATAGAACCGCCGGGAGGAAGCATCGGAAGAACGAATTCATTGCAGTCCACAAGACAGTCGATGAGGAAAGTTCCGCCGTAAGAGAAAGCCTCTGCTGCTGCTTTTTCGAGTTCATCCTTTGTGGAAACTCTCACGCCCTTTGCGCCGAATGCTTCTGCAAGCTTAACGAAATCTGTCTGACGGTTAAGAGTGGTATTGGAGTAATGCTTTCCGTAGAAAAGCGTCTGCCACTGACGAACCATTCCGAGAACGCCGTTGTTCATGATAACGATAACGACAGGAAGTCCCTGAGAAACGGAAGTTGCAAGCTCATTGAGATTCATGCCGAAGCTTCCGTCGCCTGTAAAGAGGAGGGAATATTTTCCTGTAGCGGCAGCGGCACCTATAGCAGCACCGAGACCGTATCCCATAGTACCGAGACCGCCGCTTGTAAGGAAGGTTCTTGGTGTTTTAAGGGGATAACGCTGAGCCGCCCACATCTGATGCTGACCTACGTCAGTAGCAACAACTGCGTCGCCGGCACAGGAGCTTACGATATCAATGATATCATAAGGATTAAGTCTGTCCTTTGCCGGAATACCGGTATTGCTGCACGGATTTGTACAATTTGAGCATTCTTTCTGGAAGGTACATTCCCTTGCGCCTTCAATTCGGCGTTCTTCCTCAGCTTTAAGCTCAGCGATGCGTGCGCTCCACTGAGGACGCTTCTGTTCATTCACGAGGGAGCAGAGCCTTTCAACAGCGTCCCTGATATCGGCATTGATAGCAAGCTCAGCCGGAATATTCTTGTGAAGCTCAGCGCCGTCTATATCTATATGTATAATTCTGAAATTCTTGTTGAAGCGAGCCTTGTTTCCTGTAGCTCTGTCGCTGAATCTTGCGCCGAGAGCTATAACGAGGTCGGATTCATCCTGTGCCATAGAGGAAGCAAAGTGACCATGCATACCCTGCATTCCAAGGAAACGTGGGTTGTCATAGGGGACAGCTGAAAGTCCCATAAGAGTGCATCCCATAGGAGCGTCAATTTTTTCAGCAAGAGCCATAACCTCTGCGGAAGCTCTGCCGCTGATGATACCGCCGCCGAAGTATATGTAAGGTCTTTCAGCAGCTGCTATCATTTCAGCAGCTTCTTTCAGCTGATCGTCGTCAGCGAAAAGAACGGGATAGGGAATCACAGGCTGAGCCTGCGCCTCGAACTCACATTTTCCGATCTGGATATCCTTGGGAATATCCACGACAACAGGACCGGGACGTCCTGATTTAGCAATTTTGAAAGCCATGCGGATAGTATCTGCAAGTTCGTTGATATCCTTGACGATGAAGTTGTGCTTAGTGATAGGCATAGTTACGCCCACGATATCAACTTCCTGAAAGCTGTCTCTGCCGATGAGGTCGCACGGAACATTTCCGGTAATAGCGACCATAGGGATAGAATCGAGATAAGCGGTAGCGATTCCGGTAACGAGATTAGTTGCGCCGGGACCTGAAGTTGCGATAACAACGCCGACCTTTCCTGTAGCTCTTGCATAGCCGTCAGCCGCATGAGCCGCACCCTGTTCATGGGCAGCGAGGATATGGTTTATACGGTCGCTGTTGAGGTAAAGTTCATCGAAGATATTGAGAACCTGACCTCCCGGATAACCGAAAACGGTGTCACAGCCCTGTTCGATGAGGGTTTCAACGATAATTTTAGCACCTGATATAAACATGATAAAGTTTCATCCTTTACGTTTCAGGATGGCGGTGCATCCTGATTTATAATATAAAAACCTCCGACAGACTGCCGGAGGTTTTGTTCAAGCGACACTGCACTGGTACATCTGCAATGTACCGGCAAATATTACTCAAAGTCCTGCGGGCAGAATGAACTGAAGCGGCAGCCGGAAATGTTAATGACTGCGCTTTTAATAATGACTATACCGGAAAAAATAACGGTTGATCTCATTATTAAATGCTCCTTTGCTCAGACTTTGAATACTCTTATTTAAATTATAACACCTTCGGTCGATAAAATCAATACAAATGATAATATTAAGAAATATTTTGTTGAATTTTTACAGTTTTGAACAAAATTTTTTATCAGCCTTTAAGCATATTGTTTACAGCGCTTACGAGAGCCTTGATAGAGGATTCCACGATATCTGTATCAATACCTGTTCCCCAGAAGCTTGCGCCGTTTTCGCCGATAATTTCTACATAAGAAACAGCCTTTGAAGCCGAACCTACTTCGAGAGCGTGTTCGGTGTAAGTATTTATGTTGTAGTCGATTCCGGTATAGGAGCGGATAGCGTTGCTGACAGCGTCAAGACGACCGTTACCGTTGTTTGTAGCGGAAGCAACTCTGCCGTTGAATTCGAGGCTTACAGTCGCTTCGATGCCGCAGCTGCGGTCATAGCTTGTTTTCGTGATTTTAAGCGGTTCGGTGATATCCACGAAATTCGTTTTGAATATCTGGTATACCTCGTCGGGAAGAAGCTCCTTGTGCTTGTGGTCGGAAACGCTCTTGACCATGTAACCGAGAGCCTCACGCATTTTCTTGGGAAGATTATATCCGAAGCGTGTTTCGAGGATGTAACCTATGCCGCCCTTGCCGGACTGGCTGTTGATTCTGATAACATCTGCGGAATATTCTCTGCCGATATCTTCCGGATCAATCGGGAGATAGGGAACCGTCCAGTGTTCGGAATTGCCGTCCTCACGCCACTTCATTCCCTTTGCGATAGCGTCCTGATGAGAACCGCTGAATGCCGCAAAAACGAGCTTTCCGGAATATGGAGAGCGTTCATGGACTTCCATTCTTGTGACCTTGGTGTAAAGCTCCGTAATTGACGGGATATCGGAGAAATCAAGCTCCGGATCAACGCCCTGAGAGTACATATTCATAGCGAGGGTGATAATATCAACGTTGCCTGTTCTTTCGCCGTTTCCGAAAAGAGTTCCCTCAACACGGTCAGCGCCGGCGAGGAGTCCCATTTCAGTATCAGCTACGGCGCATCCTCTGTCGTTGTGAGGGTGGAGCGAAACAATAACGTTTTCCCTGTATCTGAGATTGTCGCACATATATTCCACCTGATTTGCGTAGACGTGTGGCATGGAAACCTGAACAGTTACCGGCAGATTTATGATAGCCTTGTCATCGGGAGTAGGCTGCCAGATATCGAGGACAGCATTGCATATCTCAAGAGCGAATTCCGGTTCAGTACCGGTAAAGCTTTCGGGGGAATACTCAAAACGGAAGTTGCCCTCATATTTTTCACGATATTCCTTGCAGAGCCTTGCGCCTGTCACAGCGATTTCGATGATTTCCTCCTTGCTTTTGCGGAAAACCTGTTCACGCTGAGCGAGGGAGGTCGAATTATAGAGATGAACGATAGCATTTTTGCATCCCTTGAGAGCCTCAAAGGTCTTGTGGATGATGTGTTCTCTTGACTGAGTGAGTACCTGAATGGTAACGTCGTCGGGAATCATATTCTGTTCGATAAGAGTGCGGCAGAAGTCGTATTCTGTTTCGGATGCAGCAGGAAAACCAATTTCAATTTCCTTGAAGCCGAGTTCAACGAGTTTGTTGAAGAATTCAAGCTTTTCGTCGAGGCTCATGGGGATGATAAGAGCCTGATTTCCGTCTCTCAGATCGACGCTGCACCAGATAGGAGCCTTTTCGACACATGATTTTTTAGTCCATTTCATCTGAGTTGCCGGAGCTTCAAAGAACTGGCGGGTGTACTTGTTTACATTTTTCATAAAATTTTCCTCCAATCATTTTTTAATCCGATCAGATAACAAAAAAAGTCCCTTCCATACACAAGGTATGGAAGAGACGAAGTTACGAACTGAGATACTCCGTGGTACCACTCTTCTTGGCGTATTGCGCCCACTCATCTGCGTCGGATTAACGCATATCTCTGTAACGGGAGAAGCCGTCCAAACCTAATTTCCGCAGAGCGGTTTTCAGCCGGATGCTCAGGGAGGAGCTATGACCCGTTTCGTTTTACTGTCTTTCACCACCGACAGCTCTCTGTGAAAATTCTACAGGCTTTATTTCCCTTCATCGCATTTTCGATATTGACATTATTATAGCAGTCGATTTTTGATTTGTCAAGAGTTTTTTGAAAAAATTTTCCGAAAAATTTTTTCAGCTGAATAAATTCCGTAAACTCGTCAACAATAGATCATGAATCAATAATTTTCGGTGCCGGAGCATTTTTTCTGCGTTTTTTTTCACGGCGTTCTTCTGCGGCAGAGTAGGAAAAATACTGTATTGCGGCGATGGTAATAGTCAGCAGAAACGGCAGTATAACGGGGAAAATTCGCTGTCTGTACATATCTGCGACAGGAACGGCAGAGTACATACCATGTCCCATCCAGCCGGCAGATTCAGCATGAGAGATAAGCTTGCAGAGAACCGCCATGCATACGGCGAATGACGGCAGAGCAATACACATTGAAAGCAGATTCGGCAGACTTTTTCTGAAAAGGCAGAGTATCGCTGCTGCTGTCAGGGATGCTCCGGAGATAACAAGAGCCGCACCGCAGAATGTGATTTTACTGCCATAGCTTCCGCTTTTGCTGAGGATACCGATACCGGTCATCATAGTCATAAAAAATGGGTAGACAGCGGTAAGTACGATAAGCAGAATTTTAGCGGCTGTCATGATTGGTTTTTGTTTTTTGTGAATTTTTTTCATGGTGAAATCTCCAATTTATTGAAAAGATTTTCAATAGTAATCCGGTGCAAATGAAATATAATAATCTTCGGACAGATATCGGAGCACAACTCCGTAATTCTGTTCAACTCATAAGGAAGGTTTTTGAAGAATGCAGCTTAAAAGAAAAATAATAAGGTCAGTGGGAGCACTGCTTTCTGCGGCGTTTCTCTGTGTTTTCGGAACAGCCGGATATTATTCATCAAAGCTTCCGTCGGCGGTGACTATCGAGCCGGCTTCACAGCTTAAAATCGCAGAATATCCGGAAATAAGCTGTTCTGCATATCAGGATGCGGTCATACAGACCTCCGGTGGATCTCCGGAAACAAAACAGGTAACGCTTTCACTTTTTGGTGCGATACCTGTAAAGAGCGTCAGCGTGACGGAAAAGGAAGCTCCTGTGCTGATTCCGTGCGGATATCCTTTCGGAATAAAGCTTCTCATGGACGGAGTTATGGTCACTGAGCTTGGAGCAGTTACGGATATAAGCGGAAATACAAGCTGTCCGGCAGAGGATGCCGGCATTGTGACTGGAGATATAATAAAATCTGCCAACGGAGAAGCACTTGTTTCCAACAGCCGCTTACAGGAAATTATTTCGCAGAGCGGCGGCAGAGAGATAAGCTTGCTTGTCAGCCGCAATGATACGGAATTTACCGTACAGCTTCGTCCTGTATTTTCTGAAAAGAACAATATGTGGCGAGGCGGAATGTGGGTTCGTGACAGTATAGCCGGAATAGGTACGATGACCTTTATCAACAAGGAAACCGGCGAATTTGCCGGACTTGGACATCCTATCTGCGATTCCGACACGGGCGGACTTGTGCCTGTATACAGCGGAGAAGCCGTTCCCGTTGAGATAACGGAAGCCCGCAGAGGTGAAAAGGGAATTCCCGGTGAACTTCGTGGAAGCTTCACATCGGGAACGTATGGTATTCTTGAACGCAACAGCAGCTGCGGAGTTTTCGGCAGACTTAACGAGGAGAGTATAAAGAAGCTTTGCGGTGATTCGTGTGAATACGTCATGGGATATCGTCAGGATATAACGACCGGTGAAGCGGAAATTCTCACAACCGTAAGCGGAAAAACTCCGGAGAAGTATAAGATAGAGATTGAGAGCATAGACTTCAACAGCGGAGAATCCACAAAAAATATGGTCATAAGGATAACCGATAAACGTCTTCTGAAGAAATCGGGCGGCATAATTCAGGGAATGAGCGGCAGTCCGATAATACAGAACGGACGTCTTGTCGGGGCAGTAACGCATGTATTTGTTGCCGATCCGACGAGAGGATATGCAGTTTTTGCTGATAATATGGCTGAATATCTCGACGGATAAAACAAAACCGGTCGTTACGCAAATGTAACGGCCGGAACTTTATCAGAAATCATAAAAAAGTGGAAAGAATTATCTGCTTTCCTCGCTGAAACCGCTGTCAACGAGCTCAACAAGTGCTTCTACAGCAGCCTTTTCGTCAGCACCGTCAGCGATAACCTTGATGTTAGTTCCGCCTACGATACCAAGAGAAAGAATGCCGAGGAGGCTCTTAGCGTTAACTCTGCGCTCTTCCTTTTCGATCCAGATAGATGACTTGAATTCGTTAGCCTTCTGAATGAAGAAGGTAGCCGGTCTTGCGTGAAGTCCAACCTGATTCTTAACCATTACTTCTTTAACAAACATATACAACTCTCCTATTCTCTTAATTTCAGCCCTCTCAAACGCTGAAGATGCAAATGCAGACAGCGCCGCACTTACAGTTGAGGGCGGTGTATTTTTTGCTGTCCTTTGCTGATATCATTATACATTCAAAAATCAGGATAGTCAACGGATTTTTTCGCATAAATGAAGATATTTCAATAAATTCTACATTTAGATTAAATCACAGCTGAAATTATCTTGCTTGCTTGTTTATTATCACTACAAAGAATTGTTGATTCTAATTGGTAATGTTACATAATATTCCACAAAAGATTATATGAAATTCTTCTAAATGGAATTTGCGTTTTGGTATATACGAGAAGTAATAATGTCTAAACAAAAATATTTAACGAAATATTTCGGATTATTTAAATATTATGTCATATAAAAATTTTTGTTGACGAATTGTAGGGACTGCCTTAATGCGTAATTATGTTGCAATCATCCGCCCGTCAGTGTCCTCAACGTTCCACAGTTATGAATTACGCATTAAAAAGGGCGCTCTTATGGATGCGCCCTTGCTGTCTTTGCAGTTATTTTCTTCTTTTTTTCTTGGGCGGAGGCGGCGGATTATCTATCAGATACTGTTCAAGGAGATCAGGCCGTCTTTCGGCGGTGATCTCAAGACTCTGCTCATGTCTCCACTTGCTGATATTAGCGTGGTGTCCCGTCAGAAGCACCGGCGGAACCGGCATTTCCTCCCAGACTTCAGGACGTGTGTAGTGCGGATATTCCAGCAGACCGCTGTAGATACTTTCGTCCGTGAAGCATACGTCGTCAGAGAGAACTCCGGGACACATTCTTGCAACAGCGTCAGCAAGCACCATTGCCGGAAGCTCGCCGCCGGTAAGAACATAGTCGCCAATAGAGATTTCCTCGTCCACGATTTTGTCTATAACACGCTGATCAACGCCCTCATAGTGACCGCAGATAATGAGGATATTATCCATTTTTGAAAGCTCAACAACTCTTTTCTGGTCGAGAACCTTTCCTTTCGGGGACATATATATAGTATGCGGTTTAGTGCCGAGATCCTCGCAGACTGCCTTGTAGCAGTTGTAGATAGGCTCGCACTGCATGACCATACCCATTCCGCCGCCGTAGGGAGTATCATCTACACGGCGGTGCTTATCCTGAGTATATTCCCGTATCTGACGGCAGTTTACCTCTATTTTTCCAGCTTTTCGGGCACGTCCCACGATGCTTTCTCCGAGGACAGCCTCGCACATTTCAGGAAAAAGAGTTGCGATTTCGATTTTCATTCAAAAAGCCCCTCCAGCGGACGAATAGTCATAATATTTCCGTCGATATCCGTAGAAACAACAACGTCAGCGATAGCCGGAACAAGGTATTCCTTTTCTTCGCCCTTTATCACATAGACATCGTTTGCGCCAGTCTGCATTACATCGGCGATTTTTCCGTACATAAAGCCAGTATCAGCGTCTTTTACTTCCATGCCGATAAGGTCCTGAATGAAGTATGTATCCTCATCAAGTTCAAGGTCGTCACGGTGCATATAAAGGATTTTGTTCCGGAGCTTTTCAGCATCCTCGACGGTACTTATTCCCTCCAGCTTTGCGATGACCATTCCCTTGAATACACGGGAGCGCTCAACGAAAATTTCTTCGTGGTTTTTTCCGAGAAAAAGCCTGTCAAATTCGCACAGAAGCTCCGGTATGTCGGTGTAGGGCATAATTTTCACTTCGCCCTTTATGCCGTGAGTTGTAACGATTTTTCCGGCTTCAAGATATTGTTTTTTCATATAACCTCCCGTTTTTTTAATTTGTAATGCGTAATTATATAATCATGATACCAACCATATTGTAGGGGCGAACTTTGTTCGCCCGTATGTTAAATTCCGTCCGAATGATACAAAAATCCAACAAAAAGTCCCTATAGTGCTAAATTAAATAATGGATATCACAATATGTAGGGGACGGCGTCTCGACGTCCCGTAAAATTCATATATCATGCGGACGAACACAGTTCACCCCTACGACAAACGGCTATTCTGCGTATTATAATTCAGGGACGCCCACTGGGCGTCCCTGAAGTGGTTCAATAAAGATTATGCTTGCACCAGCAGTTCTTACCGCATTTCGGGCAGCGTATTTTTCGTGAATCAGGCTTGTGGTTTGCAAATAAGTAGTTTGCACTTAATTTCGGTACAAATTTCTCATTGCATTCCTCGCACTGATAATAACCGATGCTGCAATCTACGAAAATTATTGCCACAGCACCTATAATTGCCGGAATCAGCGTAATGATTTCCAGCTTTTCGGGAAGGTCGTACTTTTCTATAAGTATGGCTACGATAATCATAGGCGCAAGCATAAGAAGTAATATCAGAATCATCAATGCGATAATTTTTCCTCTGCCTTTTTTGTTTCTCATTAAATCCATCATAGTTTCCTCAGCTTTCTCCTTGTAGCTCTCATCGGGGATACGCTCGCCCGTGAGGAGCTCGTTTACGTTTATGCCGAGAACTTCACAGAGAGGCATCATGAGCGACACCTCAGGCATACCCTTGCCTGTCTCCCATTTGGAAACGGTCTTGTCGCTTATGAGAAGCTCGTCAGCGAGCTGTCTCTGTGTCATTCCCTTTTCTTTTCTTATCTGTGCGATGAATTTACCTGTTTTGATCTGGTTCATTCTGATCGCCCTCCTTTCAAGAAAAAGTATAGACCGGAAACGGGAAAAAGTACACCCACAAACCGTAGAATTACGATATACAGGCAATTCTACGATTCGTGGAGAGGAAATACAATGCTTAATCCGAATGATTAATTAAATAAAGGTTGTCACAATATGTAGGGGACGGCGTACCCCAAGGGCACTTCCGTTGGGCGTCCACGACGTCCCGTAAAATTCATATATCATGCGGACGAACACAGTTCACCCGTACGACAAACGGCTATTATGCGTATTATAATGCAGCCCACTGGGCGTCCTTATTTTATACAAGCATTGTAAGCACACCCGCAATGGCGAAAAAGAGTCCGAATCCGAGGCTGAGACGGAATGTCACGCCATAGTCGTTGCTTCCAGGGATTATATGTATAATATTTTGCGGATTTGAAGCGTCAACCCACATAGAGACTTTTATGCCCTTACTGTAATATCTGAAATTTAGTTTGCGTTTTTCAATTTCGTGAAAATATTCTTCTTTTTTGCACTTGTAACAAACTGTAACAGTATCATTTTTATCGTTTATTAAAGAGATTTTTCCGGTACATAAAATCTTGCCGTTTCTGACACCGCCCGGTTTCAGGTAAAATGCCATTGCGATGAGACATAGACCTAAAATAATGCAGCCAATACTCATATTATTTTCCTCAGTTTTTCATTTCAAAGTTTTCTCCGAGAACATCCTTGTTAGCTTCGAGGATAGGATTGATGTATTCGCTGAGGAATTCGTCAACCTGCTGAGAGCTTCTTCCGGTATAATTTTCCGGTTTGAGAACAGCTTCAAGCTCGTTGCGTGTGATCTTGAACAGAGGATCATTAAGGATAAGCTCGCAGAGATTGTTGTCCTTTCCGTAAACCTTTACCTGTTCGCCGGCGATCATGGAGTAGTCCATAATTCTGTCGTGGAGTTCCTGATGGTTGCCGCCCTTCTTTACAGCGTCCATCATGATATTTTCGCTTGCCATGAAAGGAAGCTCAGCCATAACACGTCTGCGGATGATCTCAGGATATACCACAAGACCGTTAGTAACGTTCATCATGATATTGAGGATAGCGTCAACACCGAGGAATGCCTCAGCCACACTGATTCTCTTGTTAGCGGAGTCGTCAAGAGTTCTCTCGAACCACTGGGTTCCGGTTATGAATGCAGGGTTAAGGCTGTCGATCATGACATATCTTGCAAGAGAAGTGATACGCTCGCAGCGCATAGGATTTCTCTTATAAGCCATAGCAGAAGAACCAATCTGCTTCTTTTCACGGGGTTCTTCCATTTCCTTGAAGCTCTGGAGGAGACGCATATCGTTGGAGAATTTGCTTGCTGTCTGAGCGATACCGCTGAGAACTGCAAGAACCTGAGAGTCAACCTTTCTTGAATAAGTCTGACCGGAAACAGGAACAACGCTGTCGAAGCCCATTTCTTCTGCGATCATTTTTTCAAGCTGCTTGATCTTGTCTGTATCTCCCTCGAAAAGCTCCATGAAGGAAGCCTGAGTACCAGTAGTTCCCTTAGAACCGAGAAGGCTGAGAGTAGAGATTCTGTATTCGAGGTCATTGAAGTCCATAAGAAGCTCGTTGAGCCAGAGAGTAGCTCTCTTGCCTACAGTAGTGAGCTGTGCGGGCTGGAGGTGAGTATATGCAAGACAGGGCATATTCTTGTATTCATCGGCAAATTTTGCCAGATTGCCCATAACGTTTATAAGTTTTCTGCGTACAACATTGAGAGCGTCACGCATGATGATAACATCGGTATTGTCGCCGACATAGCATGAAGTTGCACCGAGATGGATGATACCGGCAGCGTCAGGGCAAGCCTGTCCGTATGTGAAAACGTGAGCCATTACGTCATGGCGGGTGATTTTCTCACGCTCCTCAGCCATAGTGTAGTCAACGTCGCTGATGTGTTCTTCAAGCTGTTTTACCTGAGCCTCAGTAACAGGAAGTCCGAGTTTCATTTCAGCTCTTGCGAGAGCAACCCAGAGCTTTCTCTAGGTAGTGAATTTTTTATCAGCAGAGAAAATATACTGCATTTCCTCGCTGGCATAACGTGTGCAGAATGGGCTTTCGTAGCTGTTGATATTACCGCTCATAATAAAGTTCTCCTTCAGGAATATTTTTCTCCGTTCTATGCGGAGCAATACGAATTAATTATACCATTTTTTACAATATCTGTCAAGATAAAACGTTACGGGGTATGTGTAAAATAAATAAAGGCAATGCAAGGTGCGCTGCCTGCATCGCACCGCCAAAAAATCACGTTCATTACGGGCGGATGAAGGCATCCGCCCCTACATAATATCAATGGTAATTTTAAATGACCGAATGTAGGGGACGGCGTCTCGACGTCCCACAAGACCAATGTATTCGCCCGTTATGAATGAAATATGTTTACGGTGCGATGTAGGCATTGCACCCTACATTGCCCATATTTTTTTACACATACGCACCGCTGGTGCTGATTGACAACAGGACTGCATCGTGGTACAATAAATATACTAAAAACAAGTAACAGTCTAAAAAGGAGAGGGATATGAGAAAAATAATTATCGAATGGTCGTATCCGATGGATATAAATAACATAATTTACGATGAACGAATGAACGATGTTGGATTATACTATATCACTCGAAATTTTGGTGGAAATATTACAAACCTGTATATTGGAAAAACTACCTATAATTTTAGAAGTCGGCTTGAAGCACACATGAATCATTGGATCGGAGATCATAGAGGAATAATTCAGGTCAGACTCGGATATATAGTTTATCCGCAGAATATTACGAGACAGTATCGAAAAGAATTAATAGACAGTGCAGAAAAAACGCTGATTTACTTTATGAGAAACAATCTCAAGCGTAATAAACAGTGTACAAAAGACTGCTATCCGCAGTATTGGTTGGATATACATAATACACGATATATAGGAAATCTTCCTCCCAGACTGTATTTTACTCATAAAGAATGGTATGGTTGGTAAAAAAGATTCTGACATTCAAATAAGGGGACAACACTTATGGGCTCAGCTTGCTTTACGGGACACAGAGTAATTCCGCAGACGGAAGAAATAAAAGAACGGCTGTACAGCGTTCTTGAACGCTGGATATGCACAAAAGGGATAACGGATTATTATGCTGGCGGAGCGGTCGGGTGGGATACGCTTGCGGCGGCAACAGTATTAAGGCTTCGTGAGGTATATCCTCAGGTGAAGCTTCATCTCGTGCTGCCATGTGCCAGCGAACAGCAGACGGCAAAGTGGACATCAGCGCAGCAGAGAGAGTTTTTCCGCATACGGGAACTTGCCGATTCAGTCGAGTATATATGCGAAAATTACTTCAAGGGCTGCATGAAAGAAAGAAATATCCGCCTTGTGGAGTACGCAGATACATGCTGCTTCTGTTTCTGGGATCCGGGGATTTTCAGCAGCGGTACAGGACAGACAGTTCGTCTTGCAAAGAAAAAACAGCTTATGATAGTGAATTTCAAGGATAATTACTGATTTTGCATAACGTTTCGGGAATGCAAAGTATATGTAAAATTTTCGTAGGCAACCATATTTTTTTATTTTTATGTAGGGTCGGATGCCTACATCCGCCCGTTATGAATGTAATATGTTTACGGTGCGATGTGGGCATCGCACCCTACAATGCCCGTATTTATTTTACACATATGAATGCAAAAAAGTGCTTGACATTTTAAGGAATATAACGTAAAATAATATAGGAATATTATCATTAATGAAATGAGGTTATAAAAATGAAGAACAACGAAAAAATAATGGACAGAATTGTAGAGCTGTGCAAGTCTAAGGGGTTTGTTTATCCCGGTTCAGAGATCTACGGCGGTCTTGCAAATACATGGGATTACGGCCCTCTCGGCGTTGAACTGAAAAACAACATCAAGAAGGCATGGATGAAGAAATTCGTTCAAGAGAACAAGTACAATGTAGGTCTTGACAGTGCTATTCTCATGAATCCCCAGACATGGGTTGCATCCGGACATATCGGCGGCTTCTCAGATCCTCTCATGGACTGTAAGGAGTGTAAGACACGTCACCGTGCTGACAATCTCATCGAGGACTTCGACGGCACAAACGTTGCCGGCTGGACAAATCAGCAGATGACTGACTACATCAACGAAAAGGAAATCGTGTGTCCTAACTGCGGAAAGCGCAATTTCACAGATATCCGTCAGTTCAACCTTATGTTCAAGACATTTCAGGGTGTTACAGAGGATAACATGTCTGAGCTTTATCTCCGTCCGGAGACAGCACAGGGTATCTTCGTAAACTTTGCAAATATCCAGAGAACTACCCGTAAGAAGGTACCTTTCGGCGTTGCACAGATCGGTAAATCCTTCAGAAACGAAATCACTCCCGGAAACTTCATTTTCCGTGTCCGTGAGTTCGAGCAGATGGAGCTTGAATTCTTCTGCAAGCCCGGTACAGATCTTGAATGGTTCAATTACTGGAGAAGCTTCTGTAAGGAATTCCTTCTGAATATCGGTCTCAAGGAGGAGAATCTCCGTCTTCGTGACCATGATCCCGAGGAGCTTTGCTTCTACTCCAAGGCAACTACTGACTTTGAGTATCTTTTCCCGTTCGGCTGGGGCGAACTCTGGGGCGTTGCTGACCGTACAGACTACGACCTCACACAGCACATCAATACAAGCGGCAAGTCACTTGAATACTTTGATCCTGAGACAAACGAGAAGTACATTCCTTACGTTATCGAGCCTTCACTCGGCGTTGAGAGACTTTTCCTCTCTGTTGTTACTGAGGCTTACGACGAGGAGGAACTCGTTTCCACTGACAAGAACGGCAACGAAAAGAAGGAAACAAGAACAGTTATGCGTTTCCATCCGGCTCTTGCACCTTTCAAGTGTGCAGTTCTTCCGCTCGTGAAGAAGCTCACTCCCAAGGCTGAGGAAGTATACGAAATGCTCTCCAAAAAGTTTATGGTTGACTTCGATGAAGCTGGTACTATCGGTAAGAGATACCGCCGTCAGGATGAAATCGGTACACCTTTCTGTATCACATACGACTTTGATACACTTGAAAAGGATAACTGCGTAACAGTCCGTGACCGTGATACAATGACACAGGAAAGAGTTGCAATTGACGATCTCGTTGCATATCTTGAGGAAAAAATCGCATTCTGATAAAAAAGTACCGCACTGATAATGGTGGTACTCTTACAGGTGTTTTATACATATTTATTGAGGAAAACCCTTTTGAAAAAGGGTTCTTCCTCAAACTCCTTTCCTAAAACTTTCAGTATTAAATTTCCGCCTTATAGGGCACACCGAGAGAAAACCTTTTGTTTCTCGTTTATTTGGTGTCTGTGCCCTATAAGGCGGAAATTTTAGTATTAAAAGTCTTTGGAAGGGGTTACGGGGGTGACTCCCCGCAGTGCGGGGAGATGTCCGAAGGACAGAGGGGACCGCCGCTGTTGGCGGAACCTTTCCTCAGAAAGGTTTCCCCCGATAGATACGCATGAAGTACCTATAAGAATACTGCCGTTATAAATGCGGTACTTTTTTATGAGTATATTTCCGAAGCTATGTCAACGGCTTGTTTTGCGTCCTTTGCGTAGAAGTCAGCGTGTATCTGTTTTGCGTAGGCTTCTGTAAGAACTGCACCGCCTACAACTGTTTTACAATCTGTATATTTTTCGTTCAGAAGTGCAACAGTATCAGCCATAGATTTGAGCGTTGTCGTCATGAGAGCTGAAAGTCCTACAAGCTTTACCTGATGCTTTATTGCCGCTTCAACGATTACTTCCGGAGCGACATCCTTTCCGAGATCAATTACTGTGAAACCGTAGCTTTCAAGCAGAACCTTTACGATATTCTTTCCGATATCGTGGATATCACCCTTTACAGTTGCAAGAACGATTTTTCCCTTTGATACGCCGTCTGAACCGGAAGGAAGGCTTTCCTTGACAGCCTCGAAGCAAGCCTGTGCGGCTCCGGCAGTGAGGATGAGCTGCGGAAGGAAGATAGTTCCCTTTTCGAATTTTGCGCCGGCAGAATCGAGTGCCGGAATGAGATATTCATTGATTATCGTCATCGGATCGTTATCTTTAAGCAGTTCACGGGCGGCTTTTACAGCGTCGTTTTTGAGTCCGTTTTCAACTGCGTAGGAGATATCAACATTTCCTGACGGTGTCGGAATAGCCGGTGCGGCAGAAGCGGAATTATCCTGTGAGTATACTTTTATAAATTCCACTGAATTGCGGTCGATTCCGGCAAGAAGACGGTATGCACGGACAGCACCGGTAATTGACTCCACATTGGGATTGATTATCGGCAGATCAAGACCGTTTTGGAGAGCCATTGTCAGAAAAGTTCTTGTGATAAGCTCACGGTTGGGCAGTCCGAAGGAAATATTTGAAACGCCGAGAACAGTTTTCAGACCAAGCTCGGATTTTACACGTTTCAGCGCACCAAGAGTCTCCATAACGCCGTCCTGTTCAGCGGAGGCTGTCAGCGTGAGACAGTCGATATACACATCTTCACGGGGAATGCCATATTCAAGCGCACGGCTGAGAATTTTCTCTGCAATAGCGAAACGACCATCCGCAGTTTTTGGGATTCCGTTCTTGTCGAGAGTAAGTCCGACAACAGCGGCACCGTATTTTTTTACAAGAGGAAGTATAGCGTCAAGTGATTCATCCTCGCCGTTGACGGAATTTACGATAGGCTTGCCGTTGTAGACACGAAGTCCGGCTTCGAGTACGTCCGGAATAGTGGAATCAAGCTGAAGCGGCGTATCGCAGACGCTCTGGATAGCCTTTACAGCCTTTATCATCATAGCCTTTTCGTCGATTTCGGGATGTCCCACGTTGACGTCAAGGATTTCGGCTCCGGCATGAATCTGTTCCACAGCCTGACCGAGGATGTAGTCAATATCTCCGGCAACAAGAGCCTCCTTGAAACGCTTTTTGCCGGTAGGATTTATTCTTTCTCCGATAATTCGTGGCTGGTCTATTTCTACACATGAAACAGCCGAGCATACAACGCTTTTTTTAGCGATTTCACGCTGTTTTCTTTTAATTCCGGAAAGAGCCTTGACGAGTGCGCCGGTATGTGCCGGAGTAGTTCCGCAGCATCCGCCGAAAATCGAAACTCCGGCATCTGCAAGTTTAAGAGCACTTGCGGCGAAATCTTCCGGTGATACGCTGAAAAGTCCGGTTGAAGGGTCAGGCAGTCCGGCATTTGGCTTTGCGATAACGGGAAGTGACGTATTGGCGCAGATTTTTTCAAGAACCGGAAGAAGTTCTGCCGGTCCGAGAGAGCAGTTCACGCCGATTGCGTCAGCTCCGAGACCGGTGAGAACAGCCGCCATAGCCTCTGGAGAAACTCCGGTGAAGGTACGCATATTTTCCTCGAAAGTCATGGTGACAAGAACGGGCTTGTCGGAATTTTCCTTTGCCGCAAGAAGCGCCGCTTTTGTCTCATAGAGGTCGGTCATTGTCTCGATAACAATGACATCGGCGTCCTTTCCGGCGAGAACTATTTCACGGAAGCAGTCGTAGGCTTCTTCAAAAGAGAGTGTTCCGGACGGTTCAAGAAGCTGTCCGAGAGGGCCTATATCAAGGGCGGCAAGAGCGTGTCCGTCAGCGGCTTCAAGAGCGTTTTTTACGCCGGCAGAAACGACTTCCTCGACGGAATATCCGCATTTGCTTAGCTTGAAGCGGTTTGCTCCGAAAGTGTTCGCATAGACGATATCCGAGCCGTTTTCTATGTACATACGGTGGATTTTCTTTATGGAATCCGGTGCTGTAAGGTTAAGCAGTTCCGGAACGTGTTCAGTTTCAATTCCAAGCGACTGGAGCATAGTTCCCATGCCGCCGTCGAGGAATAAGAATTCTTTTTTGTTAAGGATTGATTCAAGTCTGTTCATATTATATCTCCGGCAGTTAGTTTTTGAAAGTTCCGAGAATGCGGAAGTATTCAAGATTTTCTTCAAGATCTCTCAATGTGGCTTTGACCTTGGGATCAGTGATTTTTCCGCTGAAATCGAGGTAGAAAAGTACGTCGAAGCTTCCGTCCTTGATAGGTCTGCTTTCGATTCTGAGGAGGTTCATGCCGTTGACGTAGAATTTAGTCAGCAGACGATAAAGGCTACCCTCAGTGTGCGGAATTTTCAGCATTACGGAAATCGAATCAGCTTCGGGATCAGCCTGCATATTTCTTGACAGGCAGACAAACTTTGTGCGGTTTACGGATACATCAGCGATGTCACGGGCGATGATTTCAAGACCGAGCTTTTCAGCGCATTCAACGGAGCACACAGCGGCAAAGTTTTCGGATGGATCGCTCTTTGCGATTTTTTCCGCAGCCGTTGCAGTATTGCCGTATTCCGCTGTTTTAAGGGAATTTTCAGAGATGAATTCACTGCACTGTGCAAGAGCCTGAGGATGCGAATAAACTCGTTTTATTTCGGACAGCGGAAGATCTGTCTTTGCGGCGAGACAGTGATTTATCTCAACGGTAACTTCCTTTACTATGTAGACGAAATATTTTGCCATGAGATCATAAGTGCTGTCCACGGAGCCGGCTGTCGAGTTGTGAACCGGCAGAACGCCATAGTCAAGTTCGCCGGACTGTACAGCCTGAAAAACGTC
>JAFXEJ010000102.1 GCA_017513795.1 Ruminococcus sp. | reverse complement strand
TGATTAATCGTAAAATTTCAAGACTTTAGTTGTATACCATGTCCTTACACCATGTGTTTACCATGTTACTCTTGACACAATGGTCGTCCCTACATTTTATATGTGAAATAACCAATCTGTAGGGGACGGCGTCCTCGACGTCCCGTTAATATATGGCTTTTTCTACAGTCTGTATCCCCTGTGGTTTTCACAGGGGATTTTTATTATCCCCGAACCCGTATTTAATTTTTTATGAAAAACTGTGAAATTCTAAGAAAATCAAAGAAATATAATGATAAATTCAAAAAAACACCAAAAAACAAGCTGAAACGTCAGAGAACTACTCTTGCGGTTCGTCTGAACTTGTGATATAATCATATCATCGTCAGAAAGGAGTTAATGACCATGTATCAGATAATCCCAGGCACCACGCTGAAATTCTCAGCCGCCGCTAAAGAAAACGCTTTTTCACTTGTTTCACCGGTTCTTGAAGCTACCGGAGGACTTACACTCTCTCAGCTTTCAACGCTCACCGGTCTTGAAGGAACTACTATCCAGAACTGGATAAAACGTGGATGGGTATCATCCGCTAAAAGCAAAAAGTATTCTGAAAAACAGGTAGTGCGCATCCTGCTTATCAATATGCTGCGAAGTGCCATGAAGCTTGACGATATCGCAAGGCTTATGTGCTTTGTAAACGGAGATGTCGAGGATACCGCCGACGATATTATCTCCGATATAAATCTGTATAATATGCTGTGCAGAATCATTTTCACCGCTGAGGAGGAAGGAGCTTTTTCTCCGGCGCAGATAAGAAAAATCATCGAAAATGAACACTCTGCCAACAGCGAATATATAACCGATCCTGTAAAGCTCAGTCAGGCAGTGTATGTAATGGTACTGGCTTATATAAGCGGATTTTTTAAGGCGGAAATGGAAAAAAACTTGCCGGAATCAGTTAAAGGAGAATAAAAATGGCAGTCAACATCAGAGAAATCAACAAAAACGGCTCAGCTAAAAAAGAATTCAAGGGCGTAAAATGGCTCGTTATCGGAGCAGCTGCACTTCTTGTCGCTGTAAATTCCTTCACGATCGTTCCAGCCGGAAATACAGGCGTTGTGCTCACTCTCGGAGAAGTATCCGACAAAGGACTTGACGCAGGCTTTCACCTGAAAATACCGTTCATACAGAACGTTCAGGATATGTCAAACAAGATTCAGGTTTACGAAACACCGGCTTCCGCAGTTTCAAAGGACCTCCAGACAGTAAGCAGCAATATCGCTGTAAACTACAAGCTTGTTTCAGACAACAGCCCGAAAATGTATGAGGAAGTCGGAGCTGAATATCAGACTATACTCATTGCTCCCGTTGTTCAGGAATGTATGAAATCCGTAACTGCTAAATATACCGCTGAGGAGCTTATCACTGAACGTGCGGCTGTCGGCGAGGAAGTAAAGGCGAGTCTTGACAGCAAGCTCAATTCATACGGTATATACATCGAAAAGTTCAACATCGTAAACTTTGATTTCTCTGCGGAATTCAACAGTGCTATCGAAGCTAAACAGGTTGCTGAACAGAATCTTCTCAAAACAAAAACAGAACAGCAGCAGGCAATCGAAATTGCAAACGCTGAAGCTAAGAAGAAAACTATCGCAGCAAACGCTCAGGCTGAGGCTACTCTCACTGAGGCAGAGGCTCAGGCAAAGGCAAACAAGCTCCTTGAAGAATCGCTGTCAGAAAAGGTTATCGCTTACGAGCAGATTCAGAAGTGGAACGGCGTTATGCCTAAGGTTACAAGCGGCGACGAGGGCGGACTTCTTTTCAACGTAGATCTTGAAGAAAGCTATTCTGCTCCGTCCACTGTTACACCGCCTACAGTAAATGAGGAATAATTATGAAAAAAATCAATAAAAAACTGCGTAATGCATCAGATTTCATATTAGAGATTGTCTTTGATGTGCTCATCTGTCTGTGATAAAAAAGGGATTCATACGACAAACCACTTGACGGAGTTTTTGGGGAAAAACTCCGTCCGACCGTAACGAAATTTTTATGAATTATATAACAAGATTTATCCGTGTGATATTAGAATTATTTTACGGCTATTCCAGCGTGAAAACAACTCCGGAACGAAACAGAGATCTTGATTATATTAATGTACTACGTTCCGAAATTGAAGAAAAAAAAGCTATTGAGGCAAGAATAGAATCTCAGCAGCATGAAAAAAATTCTTCAACAAGTAATACCGTAACTATGGACGAAATATAATGAATATTGGGGTTATTCATTTTAATTTAAGGTTCATATAGAAATTTTTATATATATTTATTGAGGAAAACCCTTTTGAAAAAGGGTTTCCTCAAACTCCTTTCCTTAAACAATACGACATAAAAAATACGGACTGCATCTCGTTATGAGATGCAGTCCTTCTTTATACCATATATCCCTTTGCTCTGAATTCGTCGATAACTTCGCCGAGAATTTCAGCGTTTGTTGAAGAAACAGAGTGAAGAAGAAGAATTTCTCCTCCGTGAGCAGATTCTGTGAGCTTTTTTAATCCCTCCGCCGGGTCAGGCTGACTGTCAGTTTTCCAGTCCACATAAGCAAAGCTCCAGAAAAGCGTCTTATATCCGCATTTCTGAACAGTTTCAAGCGACTGTTCAGAATACTCTCCGCAAGGACAGCGGAAATACTGCATCTGATATCCGTAGTTATTCATAACGAATTCATGCAGCGACATTATTTCTTTTTCAGCCTCTGCCTGAGAAAGCGTCGGCAGACTTGCATGAGTCATTCCATGATTTCCGAGGATGTGTCCCTCATTTATCATTCGTCTGACGAGATCAGCTTCATTTTTAGCATAATCTCCCGTCAGAAAAAATATCGCCGTAACGTTCTTTTCTTTCAGCGTATCAAGAATTTTTTCGGTATATCCGTTTTCATAGCCCTGATCAAAGGTAATGATAATTCGTTTATCATCTTCCGACAGGGCGAAGGCATCGAGGTCGCCGTATCGGCTGTTGAATGCGGCTGCATCGACAGGACGATTCTTTGAATCGACTGCTGTTCCCTGACCGTATCCGATTTTTGTCGTATCAGCGGAATATACCGCTGTACACGGAATCAGGGCTGCTGTTGCTATCGCTGCCGCCGGAGCTATTATTTTCATAGTTTCACAATTCCTTTTTTCATTGTGCGGATCATCTCCGCAAATCTATTATGGCTTTCAGTAAGAATAATATGAATGTAAAATTCTGGCATCAAAAAAACGGCTGCATTGTCCTGCTGCCGTTTTTTCGTTATACTCCCCTGTGCGGAAGATTGAAGCCTGACCGAGCGGTTACTGATCAGGTATTAAGGTACGATCTTACAAGAACCTGTAAAAGCTCGTCACGATCAATGTGGCGGATGAGGTTTCTTGCATTGTTATAAGTAGTTATGTAGGTCGGATCCTCAGAAAGGATATAGCCTACTATCTGATTGATCGGATTATAGCCCTTCTGCGTAAGAGCGTCGTAAACGATAGTAAGATTTCTTTTAAGTTCAGCTTCCTTGTCTTCATTGACACTGAAAGTCATAGTTTTATCAAACATTATTTATCAGCCTCCTGATTATAGAATACGAGTGATAATAAATATTTTCTCATAAAATAATTATACTATAAAAAAAGATATTTTGCAATAGAAAACACCGATTTTTTTCAATGTTCCTGTATTTAAAATGTGAATTGATTAAATTTATATAATATGTATGTCCCGTGATTATCACAGGACATTTGAGGACTTACTTTCAGCCTCGCAGAAAGTTCAGCGTGAAACGGTGCAGCCGCTGGATACTTAGGAGCAGCAGCCGGTTCTCTTTACAAATGAATTGCAGTCTGTACACTCCGGAACTGTAGGGTTAGCCTCGTGTGTACCTACGGAAATGCTGTTAAGTGAGCAGTAATTCTCTGTCACACAGTTGTGCTGACACTGAGTTACTGTACATCTGATGTTGTCATTTTTCTTCTTGTTTTCCATGAGATTCTCTCCTTTTAACAGATATATTGAATTCTGCGCATCTCTGCACAAAAATATTATTGACTGATATACTGTAATTATTCAAGGCAATACCGCACTGATTTTGTGCGATACTGCCTCTTTCCGGAATACTATCGTTTTTTCTTCTGCTCTGCGATCCCTTCGTATTTACGCTTCGTGGCAAGACCGCCTCTGATGTGACGCTCAAGCTTGTTGATCTCAAGGATGTCCTTGACCTGACTGTAAAGCTCCGGATCTTCTTTTTTAAGCCGCTCGCTTACATCCTTGTGTACTGTACTTTTTGAAATTCCGAATTTTTTCGCTGCGGCACGGACTGTTGTTTTGTTTTCGAGTATGTATTTTCCGAGAATTACTGCTCTCTGATCCTGCCGGGATTTCATTTACCTACCTCCCTTATAATCTTTTTGCAGCCTTTTCGGCTTCTTTAGATTATATGCGAGGTTTGCTCTTTTATTGCAGTATGCTGAAAATAAATATGCTCCCATTATATCAGTGATGTCTTTTTAGAATCTTCATGCGCATTATTGAGGAAAACCCTTTTGAAAAAGGGTTCTTCCTCAAACTCCTTTCCTAAAACTTTCAGTATTAAATTTCCGCCTGATAGGGCTCACACAACAAACAAATGAGAAACTTGATTTTTTTCTCTCTGTGAGCCCTATCAGGCGGAAATTTTAATGTTAAAAGTCTTTGGAAGGGGGTTCGGGGGACAACCTTTCCTCAGAAAGGTTTCCCCCGATAATATGTATAAATATTCTAAAAAATACCGCTGTTATAACGGAAGCATAATTATTCTGCGTCCTGTTCACCGAAAAGTCTGATTGCCTTCATCATGATAGCGCATTCAAGGCGTTTCTTTTCAAGCTGGCATGAAAGCTTATGAGCAGAGCGAATATCGCCCATATACTGGTAATTATTAGCGTTACAGCCGCCGCTGCAGTAGAATTTAGCCCAGCATTTCTGGCATTCAGGTTTTGAATACACATGAGCCGCAGCGAAATCTGCTTTCATTTCCTGATTGAAAGTTCCCTCGTCGATATTACCCATTTTATACTCATCAATACCAACAAACTGATGACACGGGAAAATATCACCGTCGGGAGTAATTGCGACATAATCGTTACCGCAGCCGCATCCTCTCAGTCTCTTGATAGCGCAAGGTCCCTGATCGAGGTCTATCATAAAGTGGAAGAAGTTGAACTTTCCGCCCTTTTTCTCATTGTCAAGGATTCTCTGTGCAAGAACTTCATACTCCTTGAAAACTGCCGGAAGTTCTTTTTCTGTGAGTGCAAATTCATCTGAATCGCCTACTACGGGTTCAACGGAAATCTGGTCAAATCCCTCGTTATAAAGGGCAAAAACGTCCTCTGAGAAGTCGAGATTCTTCTTTGTGAAAGTACCTCTTACATAGTATTCCTTATCGCCTCTGCCGGCAACAAGCTTCTTGTACATAGGCATAATTTTATCGTAGCTTCCAGTACCGTCAACACGGACTCTGAAGTAGTCATTGACTTCCTTTCTTCCGTCGATAGAAAGAACAACGTTTGACATTTCCTTGTTGATGAAGTCGATCTTGTCGTCATCAAGGAGAAGTCCATTTGTAGTAATAGTGAAGCGGAACTTCTTATTGTATTCACCCTCACGGCTTCTTGCGTAATTTACGATCTGCTTGACTACATCGAAATTCATAAGCGGTTCGCCGCCGAAGAAATCAAGTTCAAGGTTAGGTCTGTCGCCGGAATTTTCAAGGAGAAAATCAATAGCATGCTTACCTGTTTCAAGTGACATCAGCTTGCGTCCCTTGCCGAAATCTCCGGTAGACGCAAAGCAATACTTACAGCGGAGATTGCAGTCGTGAGCGATATTCAGACACATTGCCTTTACCGGAGAAGCTACGGAATACTTTGCATATTTCTCGTAATCGTCATCGGAGAAAAGAATCTTTTCGTTGTAAAGCTCAACGATTTCCTGATAGCAGGATTCTATATCCTCTCTTGTGTAGTGTCTTGAAAGCTTTTCGATAACCTTTTCACTGCATTTTTCATCAAATGGCGGTTCGATATTGTCAAGAAGATCATATGTAAGCTCGTCCACAATATGAACGCCGCCGCTGTTTACGTCAAGAACAATATTAAATCCGTTAAGCTTGTATTTATGTATCATATTTAACGCACCATCCTAAAAAGTAGAAAAATAGAGGCAGTAAAAACTGCCTCAATAGCATACTTATAATATAGTCAGCATAATTTCGCTGCTACAATTATCTCTCGCACTTCTGGTTAGCTACTGTGCAAGATGTCTTACATGCAGACTGGCATGAAGCCTGGCACTTGCCGCAGCCGCCCTTCTTAGCGGATTCCTTGAGATTAGCCTTATTGATAGTCTTGATGTGTTTCATTTTAAAAACCTCCTGTTTTCCAATTACGATGCTATCAGCACAGCACCGCTATATCTTTATCACCATTATATCACAATATATCACATTTTTCAATAGCTTTTTGTTTTTTCGTTATTTTCGACAAACCAGTTATTTTGAAGCTGATAAATTTGACCTAATGACCAAATCCTCTTTAATAATATTGTTGCTCTTATGGTATCTTCGTATTTATTTATCGGGGGAAACCTTTCTGAGGAAAGGTTCTCCCCCGAACCCCCTTCCAAAGACTTTTAATACTAAAATTTCCGCCTGACATATCTCACTCAGAAAATATAATCAAGATTTCTTATTTACTTGATTAGTGTGATATGTCAGGCGGAAATTTAATACTGAAAGTTTTAGGAAAGGAGTTTGAGGATTACTCCCCACTGAGTGGGGAGATGACAGCATAGCTGCCAGAGGGGACAGGCTCCCGTTGGGAGAACCCTTTTTCAAAAGGGTTTTCCTCAATAACTAAGTATAAAGATTCAATAAAACAACACTATTATCAAAGTGATTTTACTCATCAAGTTCAATCAGGCGTTCAAAGTTTTCGTCGATTTTCTGTTTCAGAGCTTCAATTTCAGAGCATTTCGAGTTCATCAGTTCATAGTCGCTATAGACATCCTCACGGCTGATTTCCTCTGTAAGAGCGTCGATTTTTGCCTGTAGCTCGTCGATTTCCTTTTCGAGTGCTCTCATTTCGTTCTTTCGTGCGGCATCTGCGCTGCGCTGCTGTTTACTGCGGTAAACCTTTGTGGATTTTTCCTTTGCAGCTTCCGCCGCCTTTGCGAATTTCTCCGCATCTGCTATACGTTTCTGCTCTGCCTGCTCCTCACGGAGAACCTCGATATATTTATCAAAGTTATAATTATGCAGACGGCATTCCCCGTCAGTAAGCTCAATAAGTCTGTCAGCAATCTTGCTGAGGAGATACCGGTCATGCGATACGAAAATAACCGTTCCCGTATATTCAGAAAGAGCGTCCTCTATAGCCTCTTTCGACGAAAGATCAAGATGGTTGGTAGGTTCGTCAAGGATAAGCACATTTCCGTGCTCCTGCATCATTATGGCGAAGCAGAGTTTTGCACGTTCTCCGCCGCTGATAACTCCTGTCTCCTTGAAAACATTTTCGCCCACAAGCCGAACCTGTGCAAGAAGTCCTCTGACCTCCAGCTCAGACATCGAGGGATATCGGCTATGAAGCTCCTCCATAACGGTAAGCTCACGGTTAAGATTTGTGCTTTCCTGTTCAAAGTAGGAGATCTTGATATTGCTGTTCCAGCGAACAACGCCCTTATGCGGAAGCTGTTCCTGAATTATCCTGAGAAGCGTGGATTTTCCTATGCCGTTATCGCCGATAACGCCGATTTTTTCACCTCTGCGGACTTCAAAGCTCATATTCTCAACAAGAGTTTTTCTTTCGCTTCCCTCGCCGACAGAAATATCAATATCCTTGACTTTAAGCACGTCTATAGGCGGTTCTACGGCGTATGTAAAGCTTATTTTCGCTGATTTTGTATCATGGAAAGGCTTTTCTATCCTTTCGATTTTTTCAAGCTTTTTTCGGCGGCTCTGCGCCATTTTTGTTGTGGATGCCCTCACAAGATTTCGTGCAACATAGTCCTCCAGCTGAGCAATTTCCTTCTGCTGCATCTCGTATTCCTTTTCACGTCGGGCATCGTTTTCGCTTTTCTGGCGCACAAATGCAGAGTAATTTCCTCTGTATCTCGTCAGTATTCCTCTTTCTATCTCGCAGATTGAGGTACACAGTCTGTCAAGGAAATAGCGGTCATGCGATACTATAAGTATAGCTCCTCTGTATGAACGCAGATAATCCTCCAGCCACATTATAGTCTTAAAGTCAAGATGGTTGGTTGGTTCGTCAAGAACGAGAAGATTAGGTTCTTCAAGGAGAAGCTTCGATATGCTAAGACGTGTTTTTTCGCCGCCGCTGAATCCGGAACATACACGATTGAGGTCGTTTTCCGAGAATCCCATACCATTAAGAATCATGCGTATCTTCACATCAGTATTGTAGCCGTCGTTTGCCTCTATCCACGATGAAAGCTGCTGATACTCATCAGCGGAGGAATTATCGCCAAGCTCGATTTCAAGCTCAATTTCACGAAGCCTGTCTATAGCGTCGAGAATCGGTCTGAAAACACTTCTCATTTCCTCGATGACAGTTTTTTCGGAATCAAGACCGTTCATCTGCTCGAGATATCCGACTGTAGTCTTTGAGGCAAGGGAAACAATTCCGTCCTTTTCAGTAAAGCGGTCAGGCTCAACCGAACCGGTAAGTATTTTCAGCAGAGTAGTTTTTCCGCAGCCGTTGTTTCCCACAAGACCTATCTTGTCGGTCTCGTCGATAGTCAGGGATACATTATTAAGAAGCTGATTTCCGTTATAAAATTTATTTACGTTTATAAGACTTGCAAGCATAAAAATCTTCCTTAAAAAAGCAATACAGATGTCTGTACTGCCAGATTATTTCCGGTATTTTTACCGGATATGAATATTTACAAAAAAACGCCGGACAAAAGTTAGAAATCCGGCAGTTTTGATAAATGTTTCCAAACCCTATTGACACATCAGATTATTTGTATTATAATAATATAATGTATCAGTATGGAAAAGTATCTCTATTCTGTTAAGATATTATATCATACAGAAAAGCTTTTGTCAATAGCTTTATGAGATTTTTTCATGACAAACAGCACAAAATCCGTCCCGACTCCACGCCGGAGACTGGACAGACAAAATATAAGGAGGTTCCGCCTATGGTGAATGTCACACCTAAGCAGTTGGGAAAAAATGTCAGAATGAGCTTCGGAAAAATTACCGAGCCTCTCGAAATGCCGAATCTCATTGAGGTTCAGAAAAACTCCTATGAATGGTTCAGAGGAGAAGGTCTGCGTGAAGTTTTCCGTGATATGACCGCAATTACCGACTACAACGGAAATCTTGTCCTTAACTTCAAGGACTACCGCTTCGACGACACACCCAAGTATACCCTTGCTGAATGTAAATCAAGAGGTGCAACGTATCAGGTTGCCATGAGAGCTACCGCTACACTCTGCAACAAGGAAACTGGTGCAGTAAGTGAAAGTGAGATCTACATGGGTGATTTTCCGCTTATGACAGAAAGCGGAACCTTTGTTATCAACGGTGCAGAGCGTGTTATCGTTTCACAGCTCGTACGTTCTCCCGGTGTTTATTACGCTTTTGAAAAAGACAAAACCGGTAAGGATCTTTTCAACGCTACAGTTATCCCTAACAGAGGTGCATGGCTGGAGTATGAAATGGATTCCAACGATGTAATATATGTCCGTATCGACAAGAACAGAAAGATTCCGCTTACTACCTTCATCCGTTCACTCGGCGTAGGTACAGATGAGGAGATCTTCG
The DNA here is from genome assembly GCA_017513795.1 of Ruminococcus sp. Classification (GTDB taxonomy): domain Bacteria; phylum Bacillota; class Clostridia; order Oscillospirales; family Ruminococcaceae; genus Ruminococcus. Next base: position 50,420 of record JAFXEJ010000102.1, on the reverse strand, counting down.
AGATGTTCGGTGAGGATGAACGTCTCAAGCAGACTATCCTCCAGAAGGATCAGACAAAGAACAACTCTGACGCTCTTATCGACGTTTACAAGAAGCTCCGTCCGGGTGAGCCTCCTACGGTAGAAAGCGCACTCACTCACCTCAACAATCTGTTCTTCGACGCAAAGAGATACGATCTCTGCCGCTTCGGACGCTATAAGTACAACAAGAAGCTCGGTATCGCTTCACGTCTTGCAGGACGTGTCATCGCTCAGCCTATCATCAACCCCAACACAGGCGAGATCATGGCTGAAGAAGGCGAAATCCTCACATACGACAAGGCTCTTGAAATCGAACAGGCTGGTGTCTGCGATGCTTTTGTAAATGTTGAATCAAAGGAATACGTTACTAACGAAAGAGGCGAAACTTCTATCAGAATGGTAGAAAAAACAGTCAAAATCATCGGTAACGGCATGGTTGATATCGGCGGATATATCGACTTCGACGCAACAAAGTACGGCATCAACGAAAAGGTATCATACAAGGTTCTCAGAGAAATCCTTGAAACTTCCGCTGACGCTGACGAGCTCGAAGAAAATATCAAGAAGCGTGCTGACGAACTCGTTCCCAAGCACATCATCCTTGACGATATCTATGCAACTATCAGCTACTTCCTTAACCTCTGCGAAGGCGTCGGAACTGTAGACGATATCGACCACCTCGGCAACAGACGTATCCGCAGCGTGGGCGAGCTTCTCCAGAACCAGTTCCGTATCGGTTATGCCCGTATGGAAAGAGGTATCCGTGAGAGAATGAACATCCAGACTCAGGATGTAAATACACTCACTCCCCAGACTCTTATCAATATCAGACCAGTTTCATCAGCAATGAAGGAATTCTTCTGCTCCTCACCGCTTTCACAGTTCATGGATCAGAACAACCCTCTCGCTGAGCTTACACATAAAAGACGTCTTTCCGCACTCGGTCCCGGAGGTCTTTCAAGAGATCGTGCCGGATTCGAAGTTCGAGACGTTCACTACAGCCACTACGGAAGAATGTGTCCTATCGAGACTCCTGAAGGTCCTAACATCGGACTTATCTCCTATCTGGCTACTTTTGCCCGCATCAATGAGTACGGCTTCATTGAAGCTCCATACAGAAAGGTTGACAAGGCTACAGGCGTAGTTACAAACGAAGTTGTTTACATGACAGCTGATACTGAGGACAATTACATTGTTGCTCAGGCTAACGAACCTCTCACTGAGGAAGGCAAGCTTGCAAGACCTCGTGTAAACGCACGTTACCGTGAACAGATCCTTGAATGCCCCAGAGAACTGGTTGACTACATGGATGTTTCACCTAAGATGGTAGTTTCAGTTGCTACATCTATGATCCCGTTCCTTGAAAACGACGACGCTAACCGTGCGCTCATGGGATCAAACATGCAGCGTCAGGCTGTTCCGCTTCTTAAAACAGAGCGTCCTTTCGTCGGCACAGGTATGGAATACAAAGCTGCTGTTGACTCAGGCGTTTGTGTCGTTTCAAAATACGACGGAACTATCTCCTACGTTGACGCTGACTGCATCCGCCTTATCGACGATACAGGCATTGAACACAAATATGAACTTATCAAGTTCAAGCGTTCCAACCAGGGTACCTGCGTAAATCAGCGTCCTATCGTTAAGGTGGGCGAAAAGATCACAAAGGGTCAGGTTCTTGCTGACGGTCCCGCAACGGCTGACGGCGAAATCTCACTCGGTAAGAATGCACTTATCGGCTTCATGACATGGGAAGGCTACAACTACGAGGACGCTGTTCTCCTTAACGAGCGTCTTGTCCGTGAAGATGTATTCACTTCCGTTCATATTGAAGAATACGAAATCGAATGCCGTGATACAAAACTCGGTCCTGAGGAAATTACCCGTGACATCCCCAACGTCGGTGATGATGCACTCGCTAACCTCGACGAAAACGGTATCATCCGCATCGGTTCTGAAGTAAATTCCGGCGATATCCTCGTCGGCAAGGTAACACCTAAGGGCGAAACTGAGCTTACTGCTGAAGAAAGACTTCTCCGTGCTATCTTCGGTGAAAAGGCAAGAGAAGTCCGTGACAACTCACTCAAGGTTCCTCACGGCGAATCCGGTGTTATCGTTGATGTAAAGGTATTTACAAGAGAAAACTGCGATGAGCTGAGCGCAGGCGTTAATATGCGTGTAATCTGCTATATCGCACAGAAAAGAAAGATCACTGTCGGCGATAAGATGGCTGGCCGTCACGGAAACAAGGGTGTCGTTTCAAGAATCCTTCCTGAAGAAGATATGCCCTTCCTCCCCGACGGAACTCCGCTTGATATCGTTCTTAACCCTCTGGGCGTTCCTTCCCGTATGAACATCGGTCAGGTACTTGAAGTTCATCTCGGTATGGCGTGTAAGGCTCTCGGCTGGCACATTATGACTCCTGTATTCGACGGCGCACACGAGGATGACATCAGAGCATGCTTCCGCAAGGCTAACGAAAAGAGCAAGGAACACCGTGATGATATGTTCGAGCTTAACGCTATGGATAAGGTCATCAACCCCAACGGTCTTGAATTCAACGAAGACTGTAAGTTCCCGCTCTACGACGGTCGTACCGGCGAAATGTTCGATAACAAGGTTACTGTAGGATATATGTATTACCTCAAACTCCACCACCTCGTTGATGATAAGATCCATGCTCGTTCAGTCGGACCTTATGCTCTCGTTACTCAGCAGCCTCTGGGCGGTAAGGCTCAGTTCGGCGGTCAGCGTTTCGGAGAAATGGAAGTTTGGGCTCTTGAAGCTTACGGCGCTGCCTACACACTTCAGGAAATCCTTACAGTCAAGTCAGACGATACTGTCGGACGTGTCAATACCTACGAGGCTATCGTTAAGGGACAGAATGTTCCTACTCCTGGTATCCCTGAATCCTTCAAGGTTCTTATCAAGGAAATGCAGTCTCTCGGTCTTGATGTTCGTGTACTTGACGAAAATCAGCAGGAAATCGACCTCAAGCAGAACTTCGATGACGAAGATCCTATGCCGTCCAACGACGCTTATGCTGATGAGGATACAAGAGATACATCCGATTATTCTGACAGCGACATCGAGGACAGCGGCTTCTCATTCGAGGACAGCGGCGATGATGACTTCGGTATGCTCGACGACGGCGATGATTTCAGATTCGACGACGAAGATGAGGATGATCTCGGTCTCGGCGACGATGACGAAGATGATCTTTTCGGCAGCTTTGATCTCGACGACTCCTCCGATGAGGATTAATATAAGTTCCCCAATATAAGCCCTGAAACCAATGATACCCACTCTGCGGAAGAAATAACTCCCCTTCCGCAGCAGTGATATCTTATACCTACTTAAATCAACAGGAGGTAGCAGTTTGGAATTTACAACTTTTGAATCAATAAAAATCGGTCTTGCATCACCGGAAAAAATCAGAAGCTGGTCATACGGTATTGTTGAAAGACCTGAAACTATAAATTACAGAACTCAGAAACCTGAACGTGAAGGTCTGTTCTGCGAAAAAATCTTCGGACCAACAAAGGACTGGGAATGTCACTGCGGAAAGTTCAAGAAGATACGCTTCAAGGGCAAGGTCTGCGACCGCTGCGGCGTTGAAGTTACAAGAGCAAGAGTCCGTCGTGAAAGAATGGGACATATCGAGCTTGCAGCTCCCGTTTCCCATATCTGGTACTTCAAGGGTACTCCCTCCCGTATCGGACAGGTTCTTGAAATTTCACAGAAGCGTCTTGAAGAAATCCTTTACTTTACTAAATATATCGTTATTGATCCCGGCAGCACAGAGCTGATGAAAAAACAGCTCCTTTCCGAAAAGGAATATCTTTCATACCGTGAAAAATACGGCGACGATTTCAAGGCTGAAATGGGCGCTGAGGCTATAAAGAAGCTCCTTAACGAGTATGATCCCGCAAGATATGACGCCTACAAGAACCGTCTTATCGAACTCGGAAAAATCTCTCTCGGCGGAAAGAAGATCCAGTGCTTCAACAGACCGGATCAGTGTGAGTGCGAAGAATGCGCTAAATTCAATGAGCTTGAAGGCATCGACTGGAGAAACAACATCGAGATCGTTGCTGATGACCTCAAGGCTGAACTTGTGGGACTTCCCGCTGGTCAGAAAAAGGTAAAGCTCCTCAAGAGACTTCAGATCGTTGAGGCTTTCCGTCTTTCCGGAAACAAGCCTGAGTGGATGATAATGGACGTTGTTCCTGTAATTCCGCCCGATCTCCGTCCGATGATTATGCTCGACGGCGGACGTTATGCAACATCTGACCTCAATGACCTCTACAGACGTGTTATCAACAGAAACAACCGTCTCAAGAGAATGCTTGAACTTGAAGCTCCTGATATCATCGTTAGAAACGAAAAGAGAATGCTTCAGGAAGCTGTTGACGCTCTTATTGACAACGGCAGACACGGCAGACCTGTTACAGGTCCCAGCAACCGTGCTCTTAAATCACTTTCAGATATGCTTAAGGGTAAGCAGGGACGTTTCCGTCAGAACCTTCTCGGTAAGCGTGTTGACTACTCCGGACGTTCAGTTATCGTAGTAGGCCCTGAGCTTAAAATGTACCAGTGCGGTCTTCCTAAGGAAATGGCTCTGGAGCTCTTTAAGCCCTTCGTTCTGAAAAGACTCGTTGACAAAAAGGCTATCGCTAATATAAAATCTGCAAGAAAGCTTATCGAACGTGCTGACAACAAGGTATGGGACGCTCTCGAAGACGTTATCAAGGATCACCCTGTAATGCTTAACCGTGCCCCCACACTTCACCGTCTTGGTATTCAGGCATTCGAGCCTGTTCTCGTTGAGGGACGTGCAATCAAGCTTCACCCTCTCGTATGTTCTGCGTTCAACGCTGACTTCGACGGCGACCAGATGGCTGTACATCTTCCGCTTTCAGCAGAAGCACAGGCAGAAGCACGTTTCCTCATGCTTGCTGCAAACAACCTGCTTAAGCCCTCTGACGGTAAGCCTGTTGCTGTTCCGTCACAGGATATGGTTCTTGGTTCTTACTACCTTACTATGGATAAGCCCGGCGAACCCGGCGAAGGAAAGGTATTCCGTGATGTAAATGAAGCTCTTATGGCTTACCATGAGCATGATGTATCTCTCCACGCTAACATCAAGGTAAAGATCACCAAGGATATCGGCGACAAGAAGGTATCAAAGATCATCGACGCTACTGTAGGACGTCTTATCTTCAACGAAAATATCCCGCAGAATCTCGGATACGTTGACAGAACAAACTCCGACAAGCAGTTCGATCTTGAAGTTGCATTCCTCGTTGGAAAGAAGCAGCTCTCTGATATCATTGAACGCTGCATCAAGATCCATGGTACAACAACAACTTCCGAAGTTCTTGACAGAATCAAGGCTCTCGGTTATAAATACTCCACAAGAGCAGCTCTTACCGTTGCTGTTTGTGACGCTTCAATCCCGCCCCAGAAAAAGAGCATCCTTGCTGAGGCTGACACAGAGGTTGAACAGATCACAACTGAGTATGAGTACGGATATATCTCCGCTCAGGAAAAGTCCAAGAAAATCATCGCTCTCTGGACTGAAACAAACGACAGAGTTACTGCTGCTCTGAAGGCTAACTTCGACCGCTACAATCCTATCTGGATGATGGCTGACTCCGGTGCCCGTGGTTCTATCTCACAGATCCGTCAGCTTGCCGGTATGCGTGGACTTATCGCTAATACATCAGGCGGCGTTATCGAAATCCCGATCAGAGCTAACTACCGTGAAGGTCTTAACATCCTCGAATACTTTGTCGCATCCCGTGGTGCCCGTAAAGGTCTTGCTGATACGGCTCTCCGTACCGCTGACTCTGGTTACCTTACACGTCGTCTTGTTGACGTTTCTCAGGATGTTATCATCCGTGAGGAAGACTGCGGTACTACTGACGGTATCGAAGTTTACGAAATCAGAAACGGCAACGAAATCGTTGAACCGTTCATTGAACGTCTCGTAGGCAGATTCCTCTCTGAGGATCTCCGTGACGAATCAGGCGAGCTTATCGTTTCACGCAGCAAGATGATAAATGACGCTGACGCTAAGAAGATCATTGACGCAGGCGTTGAAAAAATCAAGATCCGCTCCGTTCTTAACTGTAAGGCAAGAACCGGCGTATGTGCTAAGTGCTACGGCGCTAACCTCGCTAACAACAATATCGTTTCTGTCGGTGAAGCTGTTGGTATCATCGCTGCTCAGTCTATCGGTGAACCTGGTACACAGCTTACCATGAGAACGTTCCATACCGGTGGTGTTGCTTCCGCCGACGCTGAAGATATCACACAGGGTCTTCCCCGTGTTGAAGAACTCTTTGAAAGCAGACGTCCCAAGGGTGCGGCTATCCTTTCAAGACTCTCAGGTAAGATTCACATCGAAGAAATCAAGACTACAAGAAATATCATCGTTACCAGTGACGAAAACGGCGACTCTGAAAGCTATATGATCCCCTATAACCTCAAGATCCGTGTTCAGGAGGGTGAATATATCGAAAAGGGTACACGTCTCACTGAAGGTAACATCTATCCCGCTGATATCCTTAATATCCTTGGTACTCAAAGTGTACAGAACTACATCATCAACGAAGTACAGAAGGTATACCGTCTCCAGGGTGTTGATATCAACGATAAACACATCGAAGTTATTGTTCGTCAGATGCTCAGAAAGATCAAGGTTGAGGAAACAGGAAGCAGCTATCTCCTTCCCGGAACTCTCGTTGACCGCAAGGAAATTGATATCATCAACGAAGAACTTCAGGCAAGAATCGACGCCGGTGAATATGATCTCCAGCTCGTTCAGACAACTCCTGTTCTTCAGGGTATCACAAAGGCATCCTCCAACTCTGACAGCTTCATGTCAGCCGCTTCCTTCCAGGAAACAACAAAGGCTCTCACAGACGCTGCTATCAGAGGAAAGAGCGACAGACTTCTCGGTCTTAAAGAAAACGTTATTATCGGTAAGCTTATTCCTGCCGGTACAGGTATGGACTGCTACAACCGTGTTGAAGTTGTAAAGAATGAAGGCTTCAATGAACACGCTCAGCAGCAGATTCCTTCCCCTATTACTAATCCTATAGTATAATGATAATCCCCCGATACATAATATATCGGGGGATTCAGCTTATCAATAAATATAATTTTTTTGCGGGCGAACACACGGGTTTGTATGTGTAAAATAAATATGAGCATTGTAGAGTGCGATGCCCACATCGCACCGTAAACATATTACATTCATAGCGGGCGGATGTAGGCATCCGCCCCTACATAAGAAATAAAACAAAAAATATGTTTGCCTACAAAAATTTTACACATACCACGGGTTCGCACCTACTTGACAATATCATTATACTGTGTTAAAATAATAACACAGGAGTTTATAGGGAGCTCCTGTAAATTTATTTACCATGAAAGGGATTTACTAAAATGAACAAACTCAAAGCACTTCTTATCACATCCGCAATGCTTCTTACATTCGCTTCATGCGGAGCAGAAAAAAGCTCATCCGACACAGGCAGCAAGGATAATTCCTCATCTGAAGCTGATACAACAGCTTCCGCAGAAAAGGAAACCGAAGAACCTGCCGAATCCGATGAACCCGCTGAAACGGAAAAGAAAACTGAACCGGAAGAAGATACAACGGCTGAAAAAGATGATGACAAAAAGGATTTCACCGATATCGACATAAACGACTACATCACCGCTGAAGCTACTGCGCCGGCACTCTGGAAGGCTACTGATCCTGATAGCGGAAACGAACTTTATCTTCTGGGAACAATTCACGTTGTCAGCGAAGATAAATTCTCAATGCCTGACTACCTTCTCGACGTTTACGAAAAAAGCGACGGTATCGCTGTAGAATATGACGTCCGCAAGCTTGAAGAAATTTCCGTTGCACAGGAACTCCTTATGCAGATGATATACACTGACGGTACAAAAATCAGCGACCATATCTCCGAAGAAGCTTATGAAGCCGGAAAAGAAGCTCTCTCTGAACTCAGTATGTACGCAAGTGCCCTTGATGTCTATAAGCCCGGCTTCTGGGTAAGCCAGATTGAAACATTAGCTATGACTTCCTTCAAGAATCTCTCCACAGAAGGAGTTGATTCAAGATTCCTCGAAATGGCAGCAGAAGACGGCAAGGATATCGTCAGCATAGAAACTCTTGAAATTCAGGCTCAGGTTATGACAGCATATTCCGATGAATACGCTGATTACTGTCTCAGACAAGCGCCCGAAGATCTTGAAAAACCTGAAGAAATCGCACAGGGTCTCGGAGAACTCTATGACGCATGGGCAGCCGGCGATATGGTTGCTCTTGAAGCTATGTCCAACGATACAGAGGATATTCCCGAAGAATATCTCGATGATTATGCGGCATACAACGATATCATGATCTACAAAAGAAACGAAGGTATGGCTGATAAGGCTGCTGAATTCCTCGAAAACGGCGATAATTACTTCTTTATGGTAGGTGCACTTCATTTTGCCGGCGATAAGGGCGTAACAGCTCTGCTCGAAAATAAGGGATATACAATCGAAAGACTCTATTAATAAGGAGAATTTAACATGAAAAAAGCATTATCTGCTATTCTTGCATGCTGTCTTATGGTAGCCTGCACAGTTTCGTGCGACAAGAAAAACAAAGGCGAAGATACCGGAAATACAGTCACATACGGCGAAGCACAGAAAGGTCTTTCCGGCGAGGAGGCTCTTAAAGACTTCTTTGTGACTAACTACACCAGAGACGCCGGTGAAGCTGCTTTCAATTATATGTATACTCAGCAGATGATCGACGATATGATCGCAAAAGATGAATACCGTCAGCTTGTTGTCGATTACAACAACGGAAAAAATCAGATGCTTGATCTCAGCAAAAACGTGCCGTCTATCACAAGCATTGAAAGCTCTACCCCTCTGACCGATGAACAGCTCGGCTGGGCAGAACAGTATCTCATCGACTTTACCGCAACAAGAGGTGTTGTAGTTAATGCACTTCATGTCACTGAGGGATATGATTTCAAGTTTAATATCCTCGATTATAACGGTAACGCAAAGCCTAATACCGCCTGTCTCGTTAAAGTAGAAAACGACGGCTGGAAATTCGTTGGTACTCTCAACGGTCTCGTTGAACGATATGGTACAGAATCAGCAGAAAATGCAACTTCTTAAAACAAATAAAAAAGCCCATAAAGGGCTCATATTGTAGACAAACCTATTTTTTTACAAATTCAAGCGGACGACCAATGGTCGTCCCTACATTTATACATGTAAAACAGCCAATCTGTAGGGGACGGCTATTCTGTATATTATAAAATAGGGGCGAACTGTGTTCGCCCGCAAAGAATTATATTTTTCAACAATCTCAAACAGCCCATAAAGGGCTGTTTTTTTTGATTATTCTATACCAGCCTGCTGCTTTGCAGCGGTGAGGGTATTTTTCATAAGCATAGCAATAGTCATAGGACCAACGCCGCCGGGAACAGGAGTAATATAGGAAGCCTTCTTTTCTGCTGACTCATACTCAACGTCTCCGCAGAGTTTACCGTTATCAAGGCGATTCATACCAACGTCAATAACAACTGCGCCTTCCTTTATCATATCGCCGGTAACAAAGTTAGCCTTTCCGACAGCAACAACAAGAATATCAGCTCCAAGACAGATCTCCTTGAGATTCTGAGTTCTTGAATGACAGATAGTAACAGTTCCGCTCTGGTGGAGAAGAAGCATTGCCATAGGCTTACCCACGATATTGCTTCTACCGATTACAACGCACTGTTTTCCTGAAATCTCAGTTCCTGTGCTTTCGATAAGGCGCATAACGCCAGCCGGTGTACAGGGAAGAAATGCATATTCGCCGATCATGATCTTACCTACGTTGATTGCGTGGAAAGCGTCAACGTCCTTGTCGGGAGAAATAGCGTCGATAACCTTTTTCTCGTCGATATGTGCCGGCAGAGGAAGCTGAACAAGAATTCCGTTTACTCTTACGTCACGGTTAAGTACATTAATAAGGTCAAGAAGCTGTTCCTGTGTAGTATTCTCATCGAGAGCATACTCGAAAGACTGGAAGCCTACAGCCTCGCAAGCCTTTTTCTTATTGTTTACATAAACTCTTGATGCGGGATTATTTCCCACGATAACTACTGCAAGTCCGATTTTAAGTCCCTTTTCGTCCTTGAGTCTTGCTGTTTCCTCAGCAACCTCCTGTTTTACAGCAGCTGAAACTGCCTTTCCGTCGATAATCTGTGCCATTTTATTTATCCTCCTTATTTTCTTCTTCATTTATTTTCTGCGGTTCTTCCTGAGCAGCCTCAGCTTCGCCGCCGTCTGTATCATCGTCATCGTCATCGTCGAAATCATCATCTGAGAATTCCTCATCAAAGTCATCGTCAAGATTGAGGTGTATATCCTCAGCCGGAACGCCCATGCGCTTTCTGCGTGATTCCTCGATAAGCTGTCTTGATTCTTCCGTATTTGCGTAAAGCACGAATGCTTCGGGATCCCTTCTGCGTTTAAAGAATATCACTGTCTGAAGAACTACAGATACGATAAAAAGTACAGCAGAAAGAAGCTGTGACGCTCTGATATTTCCGATCATAAGGCTGTCTGTGCGCAGACCTTCAACGAAGAATCTTTCTGCACCGTACCAGCCGAGGTACATGAGGAATATCTGACCGTCATATTTTCTGCGCTTTGAAATAAACGCAAGAATTACAAATCCGAGCAGACACCAGAGGGATTCATACAAAAAGCATGGATGAACAGCGTAATCTGCGAAAACCTCAATGCCCTCCTGAGCCATATTTCCTGATATATCAGTGGTTTCCTTTGCAAGCTCAGCCTGGATTCTTCCGCCTGTCATACCAAAAAGGCTGTCAGTATTTGAACCATATGCTTCCTGATTGATAAAGTTGCCCCAGCGTCCGATACCCTGTCCTATCAGGAATCCGAGAACCGTAACGTCAAGCATAGGGAGTGCTTTTACTTTCCGGATTTTACATATCAGAAGCCCCACAAGCAAGGCGCCTATAATTCCGCCGTATATCGCAAGTCCGCCGCCACGGGTATTGAATATTTCCTTGAGATTGCCTTTGTATTCATCCCACTCCAGAATAACATAATATGCTCTTGCACCAATGATTCCGCCGAGAACTCCGCCGATAACAGCGTCAATTGCTCTGTCGGCATCAAGACCGAAGCGTTTCATTTTTGGTATACAGTAAATTACCGCAAGTACAAGTCCGAGTGTGATAAGGATTCCGTACCACTGTATTTCAAGACTTCCTATCTTGAACGCCGTGGGATCAATGCTGAATTCCCAGCCAAGCTTTGGGAAGGAAATCTTGTCAAGTTCCGTTATTTTTTCAACTGCCTTCACTTAATTCACTCTCCTTTTACAACCGACATTACAAGCTTTTCAGGATCAAACTCGCTGCGGATGAAATCAAGCACATCCTGCGAGGTCATTTCTGAAAGAACTTCTATTGAATCGTAAGGTCCTGCGCCCTCCATGTGGGCGTTTATCATGAGATTTGCAACGACCTCGACGTTATTAAGCTCACGGACTGACATACCATATGCGGATTTCTTTATGCGCTGGAAATCCTTTTCGTTTATGCCCTCGCTGATAAGTCTTTCGGCTTCGTTTCTGATGCTGTCACGGATGATTTCAGGAGAGCCTGATTCTCCGCTGAATATCACAGAGAAATATCCGTCGCCGACGAAAACTTCTCCGCCGAAGCTTGAATTTATAACGCCTTCGTCAAGGAGTTTTTTGTACATTTCAGTGGAGGCGTCAGTTATGAGTGAAACTGCAAGAGACGCTGCCATAGATTTTTTCAGACGCTCCTGACCGCTGCACGGACGGCACTTATAGCCTATGTGGAATATAGGTGCTCCGACCGGCTGTATTTCGTAGATTTCGGGTTCTACAACGGTATCCGGCTCGTCAGGGAATACTGTTTCAAGTCCCTTATCCTCGCATGGTCTGAGGCATTCATCGCATATTGCAAGAACCTCATCAGCCTTGATATTTCCGGCTATCGACAGAACCATATTATTGAGGTTATAGAACGTATAATAGCACTTGTAAAGCAGATCAGCGTCAATTTTTGCAATACTCTCAACTGTTCCGGCAATGTCTATCTTTACGGGATGCTCGTGATACATACAGCGGAGCATATTGAAGAACACACGCCATTCGGGATTATCATTTGTCATTTTTATTTCCTGACCGATTATTCCCTGTTCCTTGTCAACAGTAGCCTGTGTGAAATACGGCTTCTGAACAAAATCAAGGAGAATTTTCAGTGATTCCTGATAATTTGCGGAGCAGTTGAAAAGGTAGCAGGTCTTGTCAAAGGAAGTATATGCATTTCCGTTTGCGCCTGTCTTTGCATAGAGCTCAAATACATCGCAGTCCTCGTTTTCAAAGAGCTTGTGCTCCAGAAAATGTGCAATTCCTTCGGGAACAACGGTATATTCCTTGTCGTCACGCATTTTGAACATGGTGTTGACAGAGCCGTATTTTGTTCCGAAAAGAGCCTCAACACTGCTGAATCCGGGCATTTCGCATATATAGATATCAAGACCGCTGCTGTGCTTCACATGAATACAGCTGTCGCCTGTTCTCTTGCTTGTAAGGATTTTCTTTTCCATTATTCAGCCTCCTTATTGAGCATAAGATAAACGCTGTCGAGCTTCAGCGTTTTCGCCGCTTCGATAATGCGTTCCTTTGTAACCGCCTTGTACTCGGCAAGCTGTTCTGCGGGAGACATGATTTCTCCATAGCAGAAGCGGTCGAAGTAGTATGCTTCGTATGAGGAAGGCGTATCGCCTATCTGAGAAAGCGCATTTTCAAAGGAAAGTACTGCGCTCTGAATTTCATCGTCAGTGATATTTCCATTGCATATCTCATCAAGCTGAGCAAGAATCTCTGTTTTTGCCTTTTCGATATTATCCTTTTCAACGCCGCTGTCAACCATAAGAGTTCCCTTTGAAGTAATCGGGCGGCAAGCGCAGTAGTAGCACAGACTGAGCTTTTCACGGACGTTGACAAAAAGCTTGGATACCGGTGTTTCGCCGAAAATCGTGCTTACATACTTGAGCGCATATTTGTCAGTGCAGTCAGATTTGAAGTTCATGACCATCTTGCACTGATTTACGTCGAATTCGTCGGAAACCTCTGCTGTCTCTGCCTTGACAGGACTTTTTGCTTCAAACTCTATTTTTACCGGAGCACGTTTTACATCGGCAAAAGCCTTGCGGAACATTTCGGGAATACGCTCGTTTTCCTCGGAGGAAATATAGTATATCTCGATCTGTGCCGTTTCAAGAAGTCTGCTGTATGCTTCAAAAGCGTCCTTTGCAGAAACTGCTTCTGCTGTTTCTTTCGTTCCGTAGCATGAATTCTCAGCCGGCTCGCCCTTGAAGGCAACCTCTGAGGCTCTTGAAATCGCATATCCACGCTTGTTGTTAAGTTCAGCGTCGATGCGGTCAAGCAGATCCTTCTTTGTGATACGGAAATTATCTGCTTCAAATTCGCCGCCTTCTGCATTGGGTTCGAAAATACAGCCTCTTAATAATTCCAGCATTTCGCCGTCAAGATCTTCGCCGTCAATTGCAAATCGGCTGTTTATCCATGAGGAGGACAGTCCGAGTATCTGGATATCTCCCCTTTTTCTTGTAAAGCTGACAAGAGAAGCTCCATAAAGTGCCGAAAGCTTTTCGTTAAGCTTTGCTATGCTGTTATAGTTTCTGCTTGATGATGACAACGCACTGATACCAAGAGCATTTGCAGCTGCCGTTTCTTTTCCAAGAACGGTAATGAATCTTACCGTAAGAAAGCTCGTTTTGAACTTTTCGTCTATCACAGATGAATAACCGATATTTCCGGCAAGCTCTGTTCTGTTATATTTCATTGGCGGTAACACTCCTGTCCGTAAATAATATACTGCTCTCCGGTTATGGAAAATCTTCCATAAATCACCGGAAAAGTGATACTTTATTATTATAACACACTTTCCTCATAATTTCCATACTATTTTTGAATTTTTACTATTTTGTCATATTCAGCCATTATAATGAACGTCATGAGAAGAAGCATTACTGACGGAACAGGCGAAGGCGCACTGCAAGTCCCGATATTTACCGACGAAACAGCAATTATTTCATCTCTCAGCATGAATGGCATTATCAGCCGGCATATCCCGAAGCTCAGTACAGATGCTGTACAGCGCAGTAAGATGAACTTCCTCAGTGGAAAGCGTCCGGCAATTATCGCCGCTGTCTGAAATATCACACATATTCCGCCGGATGATACAAGTGCGCATATCCACGGCAGAAGTGCATAATTGTCCGCCGGAAGTCCCCGTACTGCCGTTATGTCAAGTACCGCCGGAATAAACGCTTCCGAGACTTCTCTGCTGAATCCCGAAACATACGAGAAAATTCCAGCCGCTGCGGAAACTGCTCCCATACGTTCAAGCATTGCAGTAATCACGGAAAAAGCCGTTATCATGAAGCACAGCTCCCCTATCGTTCTGCCGGCAGAAACTACAGATTCCGTCAGCAGACTGCCGCTTATATTTATCTGCCGATGCGAAGCTTCTGCCGGATTTCTGCTTCTCCGGAGAAAAAAAGACACCGCAAAAGCTGTCAGTATATTTGCCGATATTGTGGAAATTATAATGATTTTTCCGGCAGTTCCTGAGCCGTACAGCGTTCCGGAAATACATCCCATTATAAACGCCGGACCAGCCCCGAAACATACTCCGCAGAGCAGAGAAGCTTCCCGTGACGTTATCTTTCCTGACGAATACTGCTCCGTTATTATTTTTGCTCCGGCTGGATATCCGGCAAACATACTGAATACAAAAACAGCGTAATTCTCAGCTCCCATGCCGAAAAGCATTCTCCCAATACTGCCCGCAAACCGTGGAATACAGCTTAAAATACCGCTTTTCACAATCATCACAGAAACTATCATCATTGCGTACAGCGACGGAATGACTATCGACAGACAGCGGTCGATACCGTCAGTTACAGCTGACTTAACAAGAGCAGTTTCCGCTGCACAGAAATATACGGCAGTCAGAAGAACCGCCGATTTCAGCAGAATTATTCCTTTTTCTTCTGTTTTCTTCATATTAATCACCCGATTAATCATATTATTGATAAGAGAAAATTATACTCAATGCAACACCGCACAAAGGGAGCTGATATGATTGTTCAATAGAATAAAAGAAAAAGGTCTGGATACGTTTTATCTTAATCCGCAGATATATTTCGACTGCAATAATGAGCTTCTTATCGAAAACTGCAAGAGAATCGAAGAATACAACGAAATATTCATGCGGCTAGTATCCGGAGCACTTTACATCCAGATATGGGGCAGTGATCTTCGTGCCTACGATTTCAAGGCAAAGGGACTTATCGTGAGAGGAAAAATATCACGGGTGGAATTTATCGAAAGGGGCAGAAAAGAAAATGAAAAACAACATAGCCGGAAGGATAAGAATTAACGCTGCCGGAAATGATCTTTACGGCTTTATAAACGCACTTCACAGCAGTTCCGTGAAATGCAGCGGACAATATGTCAAAAAGGATATATTCTACGCCGATATCCGCCGCTGCGACCTCAAAGAAACAGAGGCTCTTGCTTCACTTTACGGAATATCTCTTTCATGCGCTGAATACGAAACGATTTCCCGTAAGCTCCGCCGCTATAAAAAGCGGCTCGGTATTATTTTCGGTGTACTTATCGTCGTGATATCTTCGCTTTATTTCTCAAATGTGGTGGTGACTATCGAAATAAACGGAAATTCCAGAGTCAGCGATAAGGCTATTCTTGCCGCCCTCGAAGAACTTGATATAAAAAAAGGAACTCCTTTAAGCAGCATTAATTTCCATCACTGCGAAAATGAGCTCCGTGTCATGGTTCAGGGCGTATCATGGGCGGCTATCCGGCATACCGGAAACCGTGTTGTAGTGGATGTTACCGAAATAGTTGAAAAGCCGGAAATCGAACTGAAAAGAATTCCGTGCAATATTATTTCGACGAAAGACGCACATATAACCTACACAACAGTATACGACGGAATGCTTATGCACAAGGTCGGGGATTACGTTCCTGCCGGAACTCTCCTTGTCACAGGAGTTACTACTGATGATACAGGACATAGTACGCTTCATCATGCAATGGGTGAAATACGAGGAATTTACAAGGAAACACTGACTTTCACCGGAGAATATAGCACCGAGGAACGTACTTCCACCGGAAAAACAGAAACAAAACGCCGCCTTTGTCTGTTCAGCCTTGAAATACCTATGTATATCAGAAAAACCGACTTCAAGGACTATGACTCGTCAGAAACGGAAAGCTATCTGAAATTGTTCGGGAAACAACTTCCTATCGGTATGAAAAAAGAAAAACTTTCTGAAACAAATATACAGCCGCAGACTTTCACAAAAGAAGAACTCTCCCAGAAACTTATGCAGAAAATTTATCTGTATGAAAAAAATTTTCTCCATGATAAAAAAATCCTTGACAGAAAAATCACTGAATCGGATTCAGATGAAAGTCTTACTTTCACTGTGACTTACCAGCTTGAAGGCAATATCGGCACTCAGCGTGAAATTTTCGTGAAATGATAAATCACTGACGTATAGTTACTGTGTTTCTCTTATAGAGATTTATGTGTATTATTAAGGAAAACTCTTGTAAAAGAATCACAGTTACTGTATGTCAGCAATTTAAGATTACACTGAATTTTCACGGTATTCGACGGGGGTACAGCCGACGTTTGCTCTGAACTGGCGGACGAAATAATTATACGAAGAATATCCGCATCTTCTTGAAATTTCAGTAACAGTCAGCTGAGTTTCTTCAAGAAGTTTTCTTGCCATATCTATTCTGAATTCTATCATTTCCTCGATAATACTCTTATTGAAGAACGTCTTATATATTTTTTGCAGATAGCTTTTACTGAGATAAAGACTGTCAGCGATCTCGCTTATTTTCCATGGATAAGCAGGATCTTTTCTGATACTGCTTCTGAGGGCGCAGAGCTTCTCATACTGAGGATTTTCAAGATTTTCCGCATTATTATAGCTGAACACCTTATTTACCATAGACTGATAAACAGCTCCGCCGAAATTCACTTCTTCCGTAAGAGCAACGCTGTAGAGTCCGACAGAAAAATCTATATTGAAATTATCATCAGAGAAACGGCTTTCCTCGACCTCATTGCGGAAGAACTCAAATATCTCGCCGGCACGTTTCCTGTCACGGGATATCACGCACAAGGTATTATTATTCCACAGTCCGCAGATTTCATTATCCTTCACGCATTTCTTCAGAACATCCGCAAAAGAGCGCAGAATACTGCTGCATTTTTCCTCGCCGCTGCTGTAGTATATCTTATTGATTCCGGCAAGTTCGATAGTAATGATCTCTGCCGCAGTATCAGTGCTGAAAAGCTCACGATGACGCAGAAGTTCCTGTTCTATTCCGCCTCGATTGAGAAGCTCAGTTCCGGCGTCGTAAAGCATCGACATATTGCTTTTGAGAATATTATTTGACAGGATACCCTTGATACGCACCTGCTCCAATGCTACGTTGACATAATTTATCCACTGGAGGTAGGAACTGCCGTATGCCATCGGGTTCTTACCAAAAGAAACAGCGCAGTATCCGAAAAAGTTATCGTTATAGTGAAGCGGCGAAATATAATATGCTGTCGGATAATTCCTGTCGCTGTCGTATTCCGGAAGTATCTCTGCTGAACTAAAATAATCGCTGATATCATCATAGCTTCTGTTCGTCACATTTTTTGACAGGATTATTTTCATTTCATCACCGCAGTGGAATCCAAGCTTATCATTATATATACCCATAGTGGATTCTATATAATTTTTTGTAAGACAGATTCTCAGACGTGATCTTTTATATATTAAATAAGTGTAATTATCAAGCTTATCAGCAAAAACAGAAAGGCTGTCAGTATTTGTAATATCGAAAAGCATATCGCCGTAAAGCAGATATGATTCCAGTGTACTTTCCATTTTTTTACGTCTTGTATCCTCGTGGCGGACGTTATCTGTTGCAGAACAGCCGCAGCTTCCGCCTAAGCAGATCGAGCCTCTTTCGTTCGGGATCATACTGCATATTTTGCCCGTG
Organism: Ruminococcus sp.; assembly: GCA_017513795.1. GTDB lineage: Bacteria > Bacillota > Clostridia > Oscillospirales > Ruminococcaceae > Ruminococcus. The sequence goes on along the minus strand of JAFXEJ010000102.1, from coordinate 32,192 downwards.
ATTATTCTGTAAAGCCGGCGGAATGCCTCTGCACCAAGCTGAAAATTAGGACGTCTGTATGTAGTTACCGAAGGAGTAAATTTCTTTGCTTCCTCGGACGCATCATAGCCTGTAACGGCGATATCCTCGGGAACTCTTATTCCTCCGGCAGTAAGCGAGCTGATAAGTTCCATTGCCATGACGTCATTTCCGCAGACAACGGCTTCCGGACGGCTGATTTTTCCTTCAATTATTTCCGCAGCCAGAGCTTTAGAAGCATCCTTCCAGAAATCGCCGTAGCGGCAGTATGATTTTTCAACAGGTATACCATGAAGCTTCATGGAATTCCTGTAGCCTTTAAGACGTTCCTCAGAAATAAAAATGCCTTTTGGTCCGGTAATGCAGTATATTTTTCTGTACCCGTGAGCTTCGATAAGGTGGTCAGTAATCTTTTCAAAAGCAGAACAATCGTCTATCGCTGTAGTTTCGAAATTCCTGTGTCCGGAGGAATCAAGAAGCATAACGGGTTTTCCCGACATAAGAAGAATATCGTCTATATATTTTCGTATTCTGTCATCGCTGAATGTATTTCGTGCATAGAGAAAACCGCTGAATTTATCAGAAAACGCCAGATCGCAGATATACTTATCTGTATTTTTATGCGATGTATCATAAAAGAAATTATGCATCGTGGTTATTATAGCGATATCAGTATTTCCCTTGAAAGCCTGCTTTATAATACCCCGAAGCAGTTCTTCCTGAAAAACTTTATCGCAGTCAGTAATTATCACACCAATAAGAAGTCTTTTTTTCATGATATCCTCCCTTCGTTCTTCGCTGTATACTATTATATCATATATATCACAATTTTGCAAGACTATTTTACACATTTATACTGCCTTTTGAAAATAATCTTCTCAAAAAGATACAATATTGTATTGTTTTATTTTGAGAATTTCTGTATAATATAAACATAGGCAATTCAATTAATAATTTTTTTCACCGGTTTAAAATTTATTGAAATGGGGAATTACTTATGAACAAGAATATAAAAAGATTAACCGCATCAGCAGCAGCTCTGCTTATAGGAACATCAGCTATATCCATACCGGCAGAGACATCACTCCCTCTCGATGTCTCTGCTGCACAAACTACAAATGTGCTTGAATACCTTGACAGAGGCGTCTGCGCAATAAACACCGGCTCAGGAATGCTCGTAAGCTGGCGATTTCTTGCAAATGATGACGATGATGCTGTCTTTAACCTCTATCGTGACGGCGAACTTATCTATACAAGCGAAAACGGCAAGTCCACATGCTATCTTGATAAAAACGGCAAGAACACTTCCTCTTACCGTGTCGATACCCTCTCAGGCGGAAAGGTAGTAAGCTCGGATGACTGCCGTCTTATCTCAAACAACAGCTATTTTGATATCCCGCTTCAGCCCCCGACGGCTTCAGGAATCACTTACAGACCTAATGATATGTCAGTAGGCGACATAGACGGCGACGGTCAGTATGAGCTTTTCCTCAAGTGGGATCCGAATAACTCTCAGGACAACTCCAAAGGAGGAGTTACAGGCAATGTCTACATTGACTGTATAAGACTTGACGGAACAAGAGTATGGCGCATCGACCTCGGTAAGAATATCCGTGCCGGCGCACATTACACTCAGTTCTATGTTGCAGACTTCGATCTGGACGGAATTGCAGAAATGACCTGCAAAACAGCCGACGGAACAGTTGACGGTACAGGAAAAGTTATAGGCGACGCTTCCAAGGATTACCGCAACTCCGATGGATATATCCTCTCCGGTCCGGAGTACTACACCCTCTTTGACGGAGCTACAGGCGCAGCTCTCGATACTATTGATTATGAACCTCAGCGTGGCGAAGTCTCAAAATGGGGCGATAACTACGGAAACCGTGTTGACCGTTTCTGGGGCTCTGTAATGTACGCTGACGGCGTTCACCCCTGTGTTGTAACAGGACGTGGATACTATACACGAATGACAGCTGCCTGCTATGGCGTTGAAAACAAAAAGCTCGTTAAGAAGTGGCTCTTTGACACCGGAAACAACAGCTCTGCTGCCGGATACAGCGACGGTAACCACAACAGTATGCCCGCTGACGTTGACGGCGACGGCAAACAGGAAATCATCACAGGCGCAACTTGTATTGACGACAACGGCAAGGCACTATGGTGCACAAATCTCGGTCACGGTGACGCTATGCATCTCAGTGATTTTGATCCAGCAAAATCAGGTCAGGAACTCTGGGTATGCCACGAGGATAAATCATCCGGCTGGGGCGTAAGTCTTATAGAAGCTAAGACCGGCAAGATAATCTTCCATCAGGACGGTACAAAGGATACAGGACGCTGCGGCGCCGGAAACGTTACAGCTCTCAATCCCGGCTCAGAATTCTGGGGACCTTACACCGGCGGAACTCTCAATTCCAGCGGAAATAAGGTGGGCAGCAAGACACCAGCCATGAACTTCCTTATCTACTGGGACGGAGACCTTGAACGTGAGCTTCTCGACGGTAAGGATAATGCTCCGGCAACTATTTCAAAGCTGACCGCTCTTGACGCTACAAAAGATCTCCTTACTACTGACGGATGTGCAACAAACAACTCAACAAAGGCTAACCCTTGTCTCTCAGCTGATATCTTCGGTGACTGGCGTGAAGAACTTATCGTGAGAAAATCTACAAACGACGGCGTGAGAATTTACTGCACACCTTATGCTACTGACTACCGCATTACAACTCTCATGCACGACGCTCAGTACCGTATGCAGGTTTCCTCACAGAATACAGCATATAATCAGCCGCCCCACACAAGCTTTTTCCTCGGAACAGGATATGATCTCCCCGCAAGACCAGAGGGAGTTGTAAATTCAACAGGCATCGCTGCTCCTCCCAAGACAGGAACAGCTTTCAATACAAACGAAAAATACCGCTTCAAGAACGTAAACAGCGGTCTTTACCTCGAAGTTGCCGGCGGAACAGCCGCAGCCGGAACTGACGTTATTCAGTCAGATTCAGGTCAGAGCTGGACTCTCGTTGACGCTGGCGGCGGATACTACAAAATCTACTCAGAGGTCGGCGACGGCAAGACATTTATGCTCGATCTCGATTACGGCAAGGCTGACAACGGCACAAATATCGGTATCTACACCGATACTGACAGTGACGCTCAGTCGTTCAAGTTCGTTAAAAATGACGACGGAACTTATACGATCTGCACAAAGAATACAAGAGATGCAAGCTGTGTAGGCATCAGCGCAGCATCCAAGGACGAAGGCACAACCGCTATTCAGTGGGAATGCAATGACAGCGCAGATCAGAAATGGATCGTTGAAGTTAAAATTGACGCTGTTGACGGCGATCTTATCAAGGGACTTATCGTTCAGGACACCGATAACCGCCCTGACTGGAAGATAGAAAAGAATGTCAATGTCGGCAGCCCCGTTTTCGGCGACCGTGATTTCACTTATTCAGCTCTCCCCGATGAGCTTATCGGCTCTGAAGCTATCCTCACAGCATGCGATTCCAAGAACGCTTCCGGCGATCTCGGATATTTCTCCGCAGCAAAGGATATGACAGTTTATATTCTCCTTGATTCAAGAGTTGAAGAAAACAACTCCGTTCCTTCATGGCTCGACGGATGGACAAAAACTTCCATGACTGCTCAGAGCAGCAACGAAGTAACTTTCAATGTATACGAAAAGGACGTTAAAAGCGGCGAATCCGTTAGCTTAGGCACTAACGGCATGACCGGATACGTTATCAACTATACTGTAATGGCTAAGGAAGAAGCTGCTCCAATTGTGACAACAACAACTTCCACAACCACTACTACGACAACAACCACGACTACCACAACTACTACAGAACCTCAGCCCGACAAGCCTCTTTACGGTGACGCTAACTGCGACGGAAACGTATCTCTTTCTGATGCCGTTCTTATCATGCAGGTTCTCGGCAATCCCGATTCTTACGGCGTAAACGGAACTGACAAGCTTCATATCACATCACAGGGCGTAACAAACGGCGACGTTTCTAATGTCGGTGATAACCTCACAAATCTGGACGCTCTTGCAATTCAGAAATACCTTCTGAAGCTCATTCCGGCGCTTCCCGAATCCTAAGACATCTACTCTCCCCTATTGAACGGACTCCTCGGAGTCCGTTCTTTATTTATTTTACGCAGTTTTTCCGGCTCTAAAAAAATTTTTCAAATTTTTTTCGATTTTTTTCAAAAAAGGGGTTGACAAATCTGTTTTTATCTGATATAATATTAAAGCAGTCAGGAAAACAGAATAATGCGAGTGTGCTGGAATAGGCAGACAGGCACGTTTGAGGGGCGTGTGTCAACCGACGTATGGGTTCAAGTCCCATCACTCGCACCAAACTCCACGATTATCGTGGAGTTTTTTATTTTATCAGAATGAAATTATTAATGATGTCCCTTATATAAAAAACAGGACGACCAGTGGTCGTCCGTTTTTTATTTCTGTATTTTTTTGTACTTCTTGCCACGTTCTCTTAATTTCCGGAAGAATTCAGACAGCAGATCAGCGCATTCCTGCTCCATAACGCCGCCGATAAGCTCCGGACGGTAATTATACGGCAGATCAAACATTTTCTGCACAGAAGCCGCAGAACCGCTTTTCAGATCGTATGCCCCGAAAATCACCTGATCTATCCGTGAATTGATTATCGCTCCGCAGCACATGGGACAGGGTTCCAGTGTGACATACATAGCGCAATCCGGCAGACGCCATCCGCCGAGAGTACGACATGCCATATCTATAGCCATGATTTCCGCATGAGCAAGAGCATTTTTAGCATTCTCACGCATATTTCTGCCCTCGCCGACGATTCTGCCTGTTTTACGCTGAACAATTACAGCTCCCACCGGAACTTCGCCTTCATCAGCGGCTTCTTTCGCAAGCTCAAGGGCACGATTCATATATTCATCCATGATACCGCTCCATTAATACAGCAGATTGCTTACCGCCTGAACTACGCACAGCATTGCAACCGCCGGAAAAGGAAATACCTTAACCGCAAAGGCAAGTCGTCTGGTCTGAGAAAATTCAGATTTGTAAGTCACCAGATAATGATTATTTTTTCTGCCGCCGACAATCATAACAAGCGAAGCAAGAATAATTCCAAGAATGAAAACAAACATCATAAACAGGTTTCGTGTAATTATCATATTTGCAGAAGTATCCACTTCAAGGATAACAATGGCAAGCTGATACATTTTGTAAACGATACGGACAATAACAGCCGTAAAAATCGTACCGCTGCGAAGCATTCCTATTGAAGAAACTATTGAAACGAGCAGCGCAGCCGGCATTGAAAAGAAATCTCCGGTGAGAAGTACTGCCATAGCCGTTGTAACTACTATAGCCGTAACGTCACCAAACTGCCTGAGTGCCGAGAAAATTGCTCCCCTGAAAAGAAGCTCCGTCAGAATTGACATAATTACCACATCAAATATGGTATAAGTCACAAAATCCTTCTGATTCCACACAGAAACATCAGTTTCAGCGCTTGCAAAATATGTATAGATTTCCTTTGTTTCGCTGGAATAAGCTTCCGGCAGACAGGCTATAGTACAGAAAATCATCGCAAAGCCTATCGCCGCAATAATCTCAGCTGAATCACGGACAGTATGCATGATTCCGGCTTTCATCGGCATTTTCATCCGCTTATGAGCATATATCACAGGCGTAAGAAGCGTAACAAAGGCAAGCACAATAGTAATCATAACTATTTCCGTACTGCCGCCGTAAATTCCCGAGCCGAAAAGGTTGGTATGAATATCAAATCCGACTGTATCAAGAACTATGACCGCAATTTTGCCGATAATATTCCTAAGAACAATAACTACAAGCATTATTATTCCCGTTTCACGCATTATTTCACTTAAAACCTTTTTTCCTTCATCCGTCTGGGACGGCGTTTCAAATCCACGGCTTTCGTTGAATATTTTTTCTTTGTTGTTCTTTTCAAAATTAAAAGCAAAAGGATTATCCTTATTTTTGCGCCATTCCTTGAAATGTCCGTTATATCCTGTTCCTTTAGCAGCAGCGTCAAAATCATCTACTACATTTATAATTACCTTTTCTTCTGAATCCGTTAGATTTGACAATAAAATCACCTCCGAATTTCACATAAAACAAATTCATTTATTCACAATTACTCAATAATATATTACCATAAAACTCGTTTTTCTATGTTATTATTTTAAATCTATTTTCTTAACAATATATTAATATATTAATATCGTACAATCTGTACGGTGCTGTCAAGGATTATCTGAAGATTGGAGAGATCATCATGTCAAAAAAACCATTCTATATAACTACGGCTATCGCCTATGCGTCGAAAAAACCTCATATCGGCAACACCTATGAGATCGTTTTCACTGACGCTGTTGCACGTTTCAAGAGAATGCAGGGATATGACGTTTACATGCTCACCGGAACAGACGAGCATGGCCTTAAAATAGAAGAACTCGCAAAGGAAGAAGGTATCTCCCCCAAGGAACACGTTGACCGTGTCGCTGCTGAGATCAAGTCTATCTGCAAGCTTATGAATATTTCCTACGACGGATTTATCAGAACTACTGACGAACAGCACGAAAAAATCGTTCAGAAGATATTCAAGAAGCTCTACGATCAGGGCGATATCTACAAAAGCTCCTACGAGGGACTTTACTGCACCCCCTGTGAAAGCTTCTGGACAGCTTCTCAGCTTGTTGACGGCAAATGTCCCGACTGCGGACGTGAGGTAAAACCGGCTAACGAAGAAGCTTACTTCCTCAGACTTTCAAAGTATCAGAAATGGCTCGAAGATTACATCGAGGAAAATCCTGACTTTATCGTTCCTGAAAGCCGCAAGAAGGAAATGCTCAATAACTTCATCAAGCCTGGTCTTCAGGATCTCTGCGTTTCAAGAACTACTTTCACATGGAGTATCCCCGTTACTTTCGATCCCAAGCACGTTATCTATGTGTGGATCGACGCACTTTCAAACTACATCACCGCTATGGGCTACGATCCTGACGGCTCCTCCGAGCTTTTCAACAAGTACTGGCCTTGTGACTGCCACGTTATCGGTAAGGATATCATGCGTTTTCACTCCATTTACTGGCCTATCATGCTTCACGCTCTTGGTCTTGAAATCCCCAAGAAGCTCTTTGGCCACAACTGGATCCTTTTCGGTGAGGACAAGATGAGCAAGTCCAAGGGAAATGTTATCTACTCCGACGATGTTGTTGAATCATTCGGCGTTGACGGCGCAAGATACTACCTCCTCAGCGAAATGCCACTCAATTCTGACGGTTCTATCACTTATGAATCACTTATCGAGAGATACAACTCTGACCTCGCTAATACTCTTGGAAATCTTGTAAACAGAAGCGTTGCTATGGCTAAGAAGTACTTCAACGGCGAAATTATGGTTCCCGGCGCTTCCGAAGATACAGATGACGAACTCAAGGCAAAAGCTGTTGAAATGCCGGTTCTTGTTGCAAAATACATGGACGAATACCGTATGGCTGACACAATGGACGCTATCATGAGCCTTGCTCGCCGTGCTAACAAGTATATCGACGAAACTGCTCCGTGGGTTCTCGCAAAGGACGAAAGCAAGAAGGAAAGACTCGGAACTGTTCTTTACAACCTCCTCGAAGCTATCCGCTTCATCGGTGTTGCTCTTGCTCCGTTCATGCCCGAAACTTCTGAGAAGATCCTCGACGAAATCGGCGCTGAAAAACGTGATCTCGACAGCCTTGCATCATTCGGCGGTCTTGAAGCAGGCAAATCCGTAGGCGAGCCTGTTCCGCTTTTCGCAAGAATCGACGCTGAAAAGTTCATCGAAGAAGCTAACGCTAAAATGGCTGCTCAGGCTGCTGCCGCTCAGAAGGAAGAAGCAGCTAAGGAGGAAATCATCCTCGCTCCCGAAATCGCTATCGACGACTTCGCTAAGGTGGAAATCAGAGCCGCAAAGGTTATTTCATGCGAAAAGGTCAAGAAATCCAAAAAGCTTCTCTGCTTACAGGTTGATGACGGTATGGGCGGACGTCAGGTTGTTTCCGGTATCGCTCAGTATTACGCTCCCGAAGATCTCGTCGGCAAGACAATTCAGCTTGTCGCTAACCTCAAGCCATGCAAGCTCTGCGGCGTTGACAGCTTCGGAATGATCTGCGCAGCAGATACCCCAGACGGCGTGAAAGTTATCTTCCTCGATGACAGCATCCCCGCCGGCGCTAAAATCAGATAATTTTTCCACTGTTAACAGTGGTATTCTTACAGGAGTTATACACGTTTTTATTGAGGAAAACCCTTTTGAAAAAGGGTTATTCCTCAAACTCCTTTCCTAAAACTTTCAGTATTAAATTTCCGCCTGATAGGGCACACAGAAAGAGATATTGAAATTTCTCATTTGTCTGGTGTGTGTGCCCTATCAGGCGGAAATTTTAATGTTAAAAGTCTTTGGAAGGGGGTTCGGGGGAGAACCTTTCCTCAGAAAGGTTTCCCCCGATAAATACATATAAAGTTCCTATAAGAACATCGCCGTTAACAGCGGCAGATTATTTCTGCGATTTAAGATATTCTTCCATTGAGAGTTTTCCGCCGGAAGAAACATACGTATAGTAGCTAAGAATTTTCTGAGCGTCAGATCCGGTGATAATTCCATCATTATCAATATCAGCAGCCTTTTTCTGCATTGAGGAGAAAAGTGTATCTCCGCCGCCGCCAAGAACAGTATATTCTCTGAGAGCATAAGTTGCATCCGAGCCGGTAATAATATTATCAAAATCGACATCGCCGAGCATAAAGTTTCCGGCAACCTTTTTATATGTGTCAAGAGCGATATGAGGATAGATTATATCTCCTTCCGATGAAGGCAGATTGCGGTAAACCTCTGTCATAAGGCCCTTGTCATCGTGGAGAATACCGATAGTATCGAGTATCTCTGCTGCAATTGCAAGATGACCTCTCTGATTCGGGTGGAAATCTCTTTCCTCGCCGGAAAGCTGCATATCAGTGAAGTAATATGCATATCCCTGTTCTGTATCTTCCGCATCATCCGGAAGCGATGTGAATTCGTTCAGGATATCAGCTATCTCAACGCCCTCGATAGCGTCAAGTTTCGCTCTGTAATCAGCGAGAATAGCCTCAAATCTCAGTCTTACCATACCTGCGGCAACAGCCTTGTCACCAGGCAGCTTCTCAGCCATATACTCCGGCGAAAGCTGAAGCGGCTGATATACACTCTGAATGATAATTCTCGCATCAGGATTGATAGACTTTATAATTTCAATAGCCTCAGTGATATTGGGAATCATCACATTGCTGATGTAGTTTTCGTTATTTCCTGAAGAAAGGCAGAGATTGGAGTAAATATCTGTGAGAAGTCTGCCGAGCTTCAGCTGAGCAGTAAGTCCTGTGGAAGCAAATTCCATAAGACCGCCCTCGCCGTATATATTGATATATACAAGAAGGTCTGTGATATCGGGATTCTGCGGAATATTATCCTTTGTGAAACCCTCGTTAAGGAATCCGTTGTCTGCGGCAAAGGCAAGAATCTTCTTTGCTGAATACAGCATAAGATCATTTCCGCCGATAGAAATAACTACGACCTCAGAGCCGGATATGAAGTTTTTCTGCTCATCAGAAAGATTCTTCACATCTTCGAGCATATCAAAGGTAGTATCGCCGGAAACAGCATAATTTCCAACCTCAGCGCCGAGATAATCGCCGATTATCTGACCGTAATTATATTCCTTCTCAGGATCAAGACCGTATCCGGAAGCAATACTGTCGCCAAAAATCGAAATGCTGTCAACGCCGGAAGTCTCGCCGACTGCCTGTACAGGCGGAATTATTACTGCTGACATACCCATAACAGCAGAAACCAATGCAGATAATATTTTTTTCATTTTGTTCCTCCTTGATTCTCATTAAATTAGTTCTGATACTAATAAACTATATTTACTTAATCGTATTATATACTATTCTTATCAAAAAGTCAAGAACATATTCATTGACAAAAAATAGCATTCAAACTTAAAAAAATATATTTTTTTACTTGCATTTATTACCAAAATTCTATTGACATATTCGCTGAAAAAGTGTATAATAATTATGTTGTATTTATTCGCATAGTATTACTATGGCAGTTTATGCGGCTTTGTTTTACATCATCCTCGGATGGCGTCTAAAGATATATATCGCCTCCGCTGTATAAATATGATTCAAACAACTGTGCAGCTACACCGCCGGATCTGCTTTTTTCCGCCGGTTATCCGCACCGGACGCTGAACGTCCAACATGTTTTACGGGTTCTGCAAAAGCGCAGACTCTTAATCAATATATTTAAATGAATAAAATAATGCGGCATTTACCGCCTTTTAGTAATAGGTTTATAATACAAGCTTATTAAATTAAATTCTTAAAAAGGAGGTAATGCACTGTATGGACTTGATTGTTGCTATCATTCTGATCGTTGTGGCTCTCATTGCTGGCGCCGCTGTCGCTGGATTCATCGCTTTCAAAAAGGGTGTTGCAGCAGGCGTTGAAAAACGTAAACAGCAGGCTGAATCTATTATAGGCTCCGCTGAACAGCAGGCTGAACGTATCGTCGAGGACGCCAGAAAAGATGCCGACAACAAAAAGAAAAGTGCTCTCATTGAGGCAAAGGACGAAATCCATAAGCTCCGCACAGAAGCTGATAAGGAAATCAAGGATCGCAGAGCAGATTTGTCACGTCAGGAAAGACGTATGCAGCAGAAAGAAGAGAATCTCGACAAGAAAAACGACAACCTCGAAAGAAAAGAGGATATCCTCAATCAGAAGATCAAATCAGCTGATGAAAAGCTCAAGGAAGCTGAGGCTATCAAGAAAGGTCAGCTCGATGTTCTTGAAAGAATCTCTGAATTCACTAAAGATCAGGCTAAGGAATACATAATCTCAAAGCTTGAAGAAGATCTCGTTCACGAAAAGGCTGTTAAGGTTGCTGCCTATGAACAGCAGATCAAGGACGAATGCCACGAAAAGGCAAGAGGTTACATCTCTCTCGCTATCGCTAAGGTGGCAGCAGAACAGGTGTCAGAAGCCGCCGTTTCCGTTGTACCGCTCCCAAATGACGAAATGAAGGGACGTATCATCGGTCGTGAAGGCAGAAACATCAGAACTCTTGAAACTCTTACAGGCGTCGATCTTATCATCGACGACACACCCGAAGCTATTACTCTCTCCTGCTTCGATCAGATCCGCCGTGAGGTCGCAAGGATCGCTCTCGAAAAGCTTATTGCTGACGGACGTATCCACCCCACACGCATCGAGGAAATGGTCGATAAGGCTCGCCGTGAGGTTGAGTACCGCATCAAGCAGGAAGGTGAACGTGCTGTTATCGAAACTAACGTTCACGGCATGAATCACGAACTTATCAAGCTTATCGGACGTCTTAAATTCCGTACAAGCTATCGTCAGAACGTCCTTGACCACTCTATCGAAGTGGCTAAGCTCTGCGGAGTTCTCGCTTCTGAGCTTGGCGTTGACGCAAATATCGCACGCCGTGCCGGTCTTCTCCACGATATCGGTAAGGCTCTTACTTCTGAAATTGAAGGCTCACACGTTCAGATCGGTGTTGACGTATGTAAAAAATACAACGAAAATCCCGTTGTTATCCATGCTGTTGAAGCTCACCACAATGACGTTGAACCTAAGACAGTTATCGCTTGTATCGTTCAGGCTGCCGACGCTATCTCCGCCGCAAGACCTGCCGCAAGAAGCGAAAATTACGAAAGCTACATCAAGCGTCTTCAGAAGCTTGAAGAAATCTGCACATCCTATGAGGGCGTTGAGAAATGCTTTGCCGTTCAGGCTGGACGTGAGGTCAGAATCATGGTTATCCCTGAGATCATCAATGATGAAAAAATGGTTCTCGTTGCAAGACAGATCTCTCAGCAGATTGAAAATGAAATGGATTATCCCGGACAGATCAAGGTTAATCTCATTCGTGAAAGCAGAGTCACTGACTACGCTAAATAACGCTGAAAATTGCGGACGGTTCATTCCGTCCGCTTTTTTACAAATACATTCCCTATGAGAAAGGTATGAGGCTATGGCTAAAAATCTAATGAATACCTCGGATAAATCCAACTTTATCCTTAATATGACGGAGGAACAGTACTCAAAGGCGGCTTCTCTCGGCATTATCGCTGCCTGTCTTTCTGTATCGCTCTTTACCATTCCTCCTGAAATCAACAAAGAAATGACATATTCCAGCTCAACTTTCGGGCTTGTTATTCCCGGAGTTTTCTGCATGATTATGGCTCTTATCGCTATAATCAGAAAATTCATCGCAGGCAAAGCAATTTTCTCCGCCTGTGCTTTCGGCGCAATGATCGGCTGGGGAGCAGTTTCCATGCTCGATTCATACGACATCAACATCGGATTCTACGGATTTCCGCAGCGTGGTGAGGGGCTTCTTGCAATCATATTCTATTGCTGCTTCTTCATAACGGCTGCCTCGCTGAAACATCAGAAAGCTCTGAAAAGCGTTATCAACGGAATTATTCTCGCCGGTATCGCAAACTCAGCTTTTGCTATGATACAGATATTTACAGGCGAGTTCACACACTATCCGCCTCTTCTCACCAATCTGGACTTCGCTGCTTCCGGACTTTCACAGTCCCCTATCTTTCTGGCAATGACGCTCACTCTTGCACTTATAGCAGCAATGGTATCATCTGCTCTCACATCTTCCGGAAAATACCGCATATTCTGTCTGGCAAGCTCCTGTATATTCATTTTCACCATGATCTATACATTCTCATTAATGAGTCTTGTCGGAATAGCTTTGGCAGTTATCTTCACAATTGCAGCAGCTGTAATCAGAAAATCACCCAAAAAAGCTCTTTTGCTTATGATTCTCCCCGCTGCATCCGGCGCACTCGCTCTTGTGCTCTGCTTTGCCGGAATCGGTTCAAAATCAAGCAGTTACAAGCTTCTTGACGGCAAGACTCTCTGGACTTTCGACTCCTACAGCAGAATTTCGTCAAGCGGACTTTATGACGACCGTGCCGTTGATATCAATGATACTTTTGATGTGTATTATTTTCTCAACACCAAAACAATTGATATCATCAAGGAGTCTCCTATGACTGGTACAGGTCCTGAACAGCTTGTATATCCTCAGTTATACACTGTAAAATCCCCCACCGGCGAAGAACTCAAATCCGTTACCGATATCATCAGCAACAACGCTGGAACATTCGACAAGGTATACAACGAATATCTCTACACCACCGCAACAAGAGGAATCCCCTCGCTTCTTGCTCTCCTCTGCATGCTCATTCCCGTTCTCTGCCACGGCTTCAGAAACACAAAGATCGCTGTTGAACCGGAAAATGCTGTTCTGTTTTTTGTAACTCTCGGCGGAGCGCTTATCTTCCTCATCGGATGCAGCAATATCACTTTTGCACCGATTTTCTGGGCTGCTGCCGGAGCTTCATGTGTATGTCTTGAAAAAAAGAAACTGCCTGAAAAAAAGGAAACTGAAAGCAATTCGTAAGTCACGACTAACAAAAAAAGCTTGATTTTTTCAGAAAATATGTTACAATATAATTAAATAAGAGCATCGCTCTTAAATAATACGGAGGTGCATACATATGGCATACAAAATCACAGATGATTGCATCAGCTGCGGCGCTTGCGCTGGCGAGTGTCCTGTAGGTGCTATTTCAGAGGGAGACGGAAAGTACGTTATCGACGCTGATACATGCGTTGACTGCGGTGCTTGTGCAGGCGCTTGCCCTGTTGCTGCTCCTGTTGCTGAATAATTCTATCAGAACTGCGATGAACAGCTCTCTTTTCAGAGGGCTGTTTATTTTTTTTGCGAAAATCACTACTATTTTCTCAAAAGGTAGTGACATTTAAAGAAATATGTGTTATAATAAAATAAGTATATATTTACAAAAAGGACGTGATCATATGTCTCGTAACTATGATGTCATCATCGCTGGCTGCGGAGCCGCTGGTCTCTATGCCGCAATAAATCTTCCTTCTCATCTTAATATCCTTATTCTCTGCAAGCGTGATCTCGCTCTCTGCAACTCCTCCCTCGCTCAGGGCGGAATCGCAGGTGTCTATGATTCGCCGTCTGATAATCCTCAGTATCATCAGAATGATACTATGATCGCCGGCGGATTCAAAAACAACGTTGAAGCTGTTCACACTCTTGTTAATGAAGCTGCACAGGATATCGAGCGTATCATAAATCTTGGCGTTGACTTCGATAAAAATCCGGACGGCTCCTATCACCGTACCCTCGAAGGCGGTCACAGCCATCACCGTATCTTCCACCACGCTGATTCTACCGGCAAGGAAATCGCTTCAAAGCTTCTCAGCTATGTTCAGACTCTCGATAACGTGGATATCATGGAAAACACTTTCATGTGTGAAGTGAAAAAGACTTCCACCGGATATTCTGCTTTCCTGAAAATGCCCGATAATTCGTACGAAACCTGTAACTGCCACTTTATGATTCTTGCTACAGGCGGTATCGGCAGAGTATATAAATTCACTACAAATTCGGCTATCGCTACGGGCGACGGTATTACTTTCGCTTACGAAATGGGCGCAAAAATAAGAAATCTCAGTTATGTTCAGTTCCACCCGACGGCTTTCAACAACAAGGAAACCCGTGAGTGCTTCCTTATCTCAGAAGCTGTCCGTGGTGAGGGAGCTTACCTCCTCAACTGCAAGAAGGAACGCTTCATGCACAATTACGATCAGCGTCTTGAACTTGCACCAAGAGATGTTGTTTCACACTCTATCATTCTTGAAGCAAGAAAACAGAATTCTACCGAGTTTTTCCTCGATATAAGCTACAAGGACAGCGATTTCCTCAAAAAACGCTTCCCTATGATCTACAGCAATCTTATGGAACAGGGCTATGATCTCACAAAAGAGCCTATCCCGATCTATCCGTGTCAGCACTATCTCATGGGTGGTATAGACGTTGATATGAACTCCGAGACTACCCTCCCCAATCTCTTTGCCTGCGGTGAATGCTCTCACACAGGCGTTCACGGCAGCAACAGACTTGCAAGCAACTCACTTCTTGAAGCTCTTGTATTCTCACGCCATGCCGCTGATACTATCGCTTCACGTCTTGATTCGGCTCCGGACAGCTTTGAAGAAGCTGAATTTGACGCTCACATCGGAAACAGCCGCATTCCCAAGGGAACCCGTACAGAAACAAGAAATATCATGCAGCAGGCTCACTTTGTAATTCCCGACAAAAAGGCTGCCGCAGAAGGTCTTAAACGCATCGAGGAAATCCGCAAGGATCTGCTTACCGGAAATTATCTCGTTGACGCAGATTACGTTCTTGCAAAATCTATCGTTACAGTTGCGGAAATAATCCTCAGAGAAGTAACTCAGTAAAGGAGATCATTATGAAGCTTTTACAATGCTATATCGACAATATCATCACAACAGCCCTCATGGAGGATATCAACTATATCGACGCCGCTGCGGATAATCTTATCCCCGAAGAACACAGAAGCTCTGCTTACTATGTCGCAAAAGATACAGGCGTTGTCTGCGGAATCGAAGTCGCAAAGCGTGTTTTTGAGCTTGCCGGCGGAAATGTTGAGTTCAATATCCTTCTCAAAGACGGTACAAAGGTAAACAAGGGCGATATCATCGCTGAGCTTGAAGGAAGTACGCTCACTCTCCTTAAGGGCGAAAGAACTGCCCTCAATCTTCTCCAGCATATGTCCGGTATCGCTACTGCCACAAATAAGTGCGTAGAACTCGTCAGCGGAACTAACGCTTCCGTTACCGATACAAGAAAGACTCTCCCCGGTCTCCGTGCGCTCCAGAAATATGCCGTGACTGTCGGAGGCGGAAAGAATCACCGCTTCAATCTTTCCGATGCCGCAATGCTGAAGGATAACCACATCGACGCTTACGGCGGAATTACCGCCGCTGTAGCCGCTCTCCGTGAAAAAATCGGTCATACGGTAAAAATCGAGGTCGAGGTAAGAACTCTTGACGAGCTTAAAGAAGCTCTTGACACTAAGGCAGAAATCATTATGCTCGACAACATGAGCTGTGAGGAAATGGCTCAGGCTGTTGAAATTACCGGCGGACGTGCTCTCCTTGAAGCTTCCGGAAACGTTACAGCTGAAAATATCCGCTCTGTTGCAGAAACAGGCGTTGATATCATTTCCCTCGGAGCACTTACACATTCTGTTAAATGCTTTGATATCTCAATGAAAATCAGAAAGTAATTTCTGCATTAATATTATTTTCCACTTGACACAATTATCTTATTGTGATATACTTATAAAAAACATCTATAAAAGTGAGGCAAAAACATGAAAATTTCAAAAATCTCAGCACTTCTTCTCTGCGGAGCTATGGCTTTTTCCGTATCCGCATCATGCGAAAAGAAGGACAATGACAGCAAAACAGACAAGTCAATTTCTGACTATGATAATCCCGGAAACGAAGATACTACAAAGAATCCTCCTCAGCCTGCAACTCTCAATCCCGCTCTCGGTGAAAATCAGATTGAAGCTGAAATCGAGGAAGAAGCTGATGCAAACGATACAGTTTTCAAGCTTAATTCTGTTGTAGATGCCGGTGTTCAGGGCTCAAACGGCAAGAAGTATATCTATCTCAATGTTGATATCTCAAATACTACTTCCGAAGATTACAGTCTCAGCAGCCTTAACAACTTCTACATTCTTCACGGACAGAATCTGATTGAGACTTCTGACCTTTCAACAATGTTCTTCGCAAGAAATTCTCTCAAGGATATCACTATTGTACAGGATCCCATCATTGTTCCGGCTAACGGCACTTTCTCCGGATATATCTGCGGATTTGAAGTTCCGGCTGATCTCAACGAATTCACTGTAGGCTTCTATCCTACACAGAACGTTGATACTAACAAGCAGACAGTTATCGAGGTTAAGGTTACTCCCGACGATATCAAGCCTGTACAGTAATGTCACGAATAATTATTTAATATTGCTCCAAAGGGGACGCCTTCACTTGCAAGGCGTCCCTTTTTTCAATATTTTTTCTTTTCCGAAACTATTTTTTCCAGTATACAGAACAGTCAGAATATACGTTATTCCGCCTGTGAGCGCAGAAAGAATTATCACTGTTATCTCGCCGGCACTATGGGATTCCGCAGCGGATGCCGTGAGATATGCCGTACCTCCGCACATTATTCCGGCATAGAGCACTCCCATGACCGGAGCGGCACTTATATGTACTCCGGATGCTCTCGCAAAAGCTGTCAGCGATACCGCCAGTATCACTCCGTAGCATATCGTCGTGGAAAGTGCTGCTCCGTCAACGCCCATTGATGGAATAAGCACGAGATTCCCTACAAGCTTGACTGCCGTTCCGAGAAGCATTATTTTCAGCGGAAGAACCGGCTTTCCTATTGCCTGAAGCATACTGAAAAGCGGATAAGATACACACAGAAAGACCATTCCCGGCATCATAAGGCGGAGGGAATTTATACACACCGCAACCTCATCCGACTGCCTTGGAAATAAAAATGCCATTATCTCCGGAGCAAGTACTATCATTCCAGCCGCCGCCGGAACTGCTATCACAAGCGATGTAAGTATCGCCTGTGAAGAACTCCTTTCAAGTGCGCTGCGTCTTCCGGATTCCCAGTGGTCTGTTATGCAAGTCAGCGCACCCTTGCCGAGCATATTCGTTACCGACGGAACAAGATTGAATACTGTTATTGCAATTCCGGCAAATGAACCGTATATAAAATGCGGAAGTTCCTCCGGAGATACTCCTAACGGAGCTTGCACAGACGTTCCGAAGTACGATATACAGCCAATTACCGTCCACATATCAATGAGCGCAGTAAGATTCGTTACAAGTGCGCTTATTCCCGTCGGAAGTGCAGTTCCTATCAGTTCACGGGTAATTCTTCTGCCGCTCATGACCGTTTTTTCAGCGGATATCTCACGCCGGCTGAATAATCTCAGGACAGCAAAAAATAAAACTGCTCCCAGAGATGAAAGCGTTACACCCATGATTCCGGCGGCAGCGGCTACTGCACGGACATCTGTGATTCCAGGGAAAAATCTCATAACATCTTCGCTGTGTGAAGTTACATATCCGCACAGCCATAAGCCGCCGAACACCTTTACTACACCCTCCGCAACCTGTGACAGCGCTGTGGGATACATATTGCTCAATCCCTCGTAATATCCACGTTCTACGGCTGTTATGCATCCGAAAAACACTGCCGGAGATATCATCGCTACTGCCGCTGCCGCCTGAGGACTATTAACCGAATACACGCTGAACGGCTTTGCAAGCAGAAATGTAAGTATACTTCCGGCAAGTCCGGCGGCGGAAAACACCAAAAGAGCCGTCCGGCGGATTTTTCGTGCATTTTCAGCCATTCCAAGAGCCATACTCTGCGCCGTCATCCGTGCAACAGCCGATGAAACTCCCGTCACCGTAAGAGCATAAACCGGCATGAACAGACTATATGCACAGCTGAAATAGCTCATTCCTATGCCGCCGAGAATATTCGTCAGCGGTATCTTGAAAAATGCTCCGAGTATTTTTGCCGCTACGGCTGAAAGCATAAGTATGAGCGAACCCTTGATAAACGATTGCTTTTTCATATAATCAACTCTTTCTTTTTTCCAATGACATACCGTACAATTATTGGCTGTCAACTTTGTGCATTGTTGCCTAAAGAATACGGTTTTTACAAATATATGTTGCAGAATTGAAAAATATGTGGTATAATAATAACAGACTTTACTGCATTGCTCATGAAAAGTTTTGCTCAGTCTGCCGCACTTAAACGTGCCGCACTGTCTCATGTATATATATGAAAGGTTGGTTTTTTTCATGGAATATAAATTTTCCGATAAAGTAAGCGGCCTGCAGGCTTCTGCTATCCGTGAGATACTTAAACATACCGCTGATCCCAGCGTTATCTCTTTTGCTGCCGGAAATCCTGCTCCGGAAGCTTTCCCCGCTGAACGCATTGCTGAGCTCTCCGATGAACTGCTCAGAAATGATCCTATCCTTGCTCTCCAGTACAGTATTACTGAAGGCTACACTCCGCTGAGAGACTACCTCAAAGGCTGGATGACAGAAAAAGGATGCTTCCGTTCCGGAACAGATGACCTTATCATCACATCCGGCGGTCAGCAGGCTAACGAGCTTTCATGCAAGGTTCTCCTCAACGAAGGAGATACACTTCTCTGCGAAGCACCGAGCTTTATCGGCTCTCTTAATGCATTCCGCTCCTACAACGTTAACCTCAAGGGTATCGAAATGGAGGACGACGGAATTGATCTCGAAAAGCTTGAAGCTGTCCTTAAAACAGACAACAATGTAAAGATTCTGTATCTTATCCCGAATTTCCAGAATCCTACAGGACGCACAATGTCTTTCGCAAAGAGAAAGGCTGTCTACGATCTTGCATGCAAGTATGATTTCATCATCCTTGAGGATGATCCATACGGTGAGCTTCGTTTTGCCGGCGAAAATATCCCCTCTATCAAGAGTCTTGACACAGAGGGACGTGTTATCTACTCCAGCACATTCTCAAAGCTTATCTCCCCCGGATTCAGAACAGGCTTCGTATCTGCACCGGCTCCGATCATTCAAAAGATCGTTGTCTGCAAACAGGTATCTGACGTTCACTCCAACATCTGGGCACAGGTTATTTCTCACCGCTTCATGACTTCTATAGACCGTGAGGAGCATTTCAACAAGCTCCGCAGCATCTACAGAGAAAAAGCAGAGCTTATGCTCAGCTATATAGAAAACGGCTTCTCCAAAAAGATATCCTATATCAGACCGGAGGGCGGTCTCTTTATCTGGTGCACTCTCCCCGAAAACTGCGATATGATGTCCTTCTGCAAGAAGGCTGTTGAGGAATACAAGATCGCTATCGTTCCGGGAAATTCATTCAGCATCAGCGAAAATGATAAATGCAGCTCCTTCCGCCTTAACTACTCAACTCCAACAAATGAGCAGATTAAAAAGGGAATGGAAATCCTTGCCGCTATGACAAGAGATATGCTTGATTAAATAAATTCTAAAAACGAAAGGACTAATTACTATGCCAAACAGAAACACAGGCAGATATTCTGTCACACAGAAATACCTTATGACAAGAGGACAGGCTATTAACTTCCCCTCTCATGTATTCAACATCGACTTAAAGAAAAACGACGTTTATGGTGTTATTGTAGATATCCCTATGTCACCCGAAATTCTTACAACTATGGTTTGCTATATCAACGGTGCAGCAAATCTTTACTTCAACAACGGCGGCGAATATACAGGCGCTGCTCAGAAGCACAGAAACCTCGTTCAGGCTGCGCATACTCTCGTAGCTAACGCTGGTCAGCTTCTTCCCAAGGCTGAAAAAACTACTAAATATGACCTTCCTACAGACAGAAGCAACAATGTTTTCCTTCTTACAAGAGGCGGCGTTTACAAGGTGAATTTCCCCAGCGGACTTATTCCTGAAGACGAAGTTGAAAAGCGTACTATTTATGTGCTTTATCAGCGTGTTCTCAGCGAACTCAGAAACTGTCAGCTCAAGGATGCCGCTGCAACAGGCAGAAATCCTATTAAGTAATGACGGCAGTCTTTAAGGAGAATTTTTGACTATGGAAGATAAAAAGCTGATTTTCAGCGGTATTCAGCCTACCGGAACCTTCACTCTCGGCAACTACATCGGCGCCGTAAGAAACTGGGGTCCCCTTCAGGATGAATACAACTGCATTTACTGCGTTGTTGATATGCATGCTATCACTGTAAAGCAGGATCCCGTGAAGCTCCGTCAGAGCAGTCTCAATTCCTATGCGCTTCTTATGGCTTGCGGAATTGATCCGGAAAAATCTATCCTCTTTATCCAGAGCCATGTTAAAACTCACGCAGAATTAAGCTGGGTTCTCGGCTGTAATACGCAGTTCGGCGAGCTTTCCCGAATGACTCAGTTCAAGGATAAGAGCCAGCGTCACCCCGATGATATCAACTCCGGTCTCTTTACCTATCCCGTTCTTATGGCTGCTGATATCCTTGCTTACAACGCTGATCTCGTGCCTGTAGGCGTCGATCAGAAGCAGCATCTTGAGCTTGCAAGAAATATCGCTCAGCGCTTTAATCAGCGTTACGGCGACTTCTTTACGCTCCCTGAGCCTTACATCCCAAAGGTAGGAGCAAAGGTTATGTCACTTCAAGATCCGACAAAGAAAATGTCCAAATCTGATGATAATCCCAATGCGGTTATTCTTATCCTCGACGATAAGGATACTATCATCCGCAAATTCAAGCGTGCCGTTACAGACAGCGAAACTGAAGTCTGCTACCGTGACGGCAAGGACGGCATAAACAATCTTATGACTATCTATTCCACTGTTACCGGCAAGGATTTCGCTTCTATCGAATCTGAATTCGCCGGCAAGGGATACGGCGATTTCAAGCTTGCTGTCGGTGAGGCAGTCGCAGATCATCTTGAACCTGTACGCACTGAATTCGCTCGTCTTTCCAAGGACAAGGAATATCTGAAAAAATGCTACACTGAGGGCGCTGAAAAGGCTCTCAGATACTCTCAGCGCATCCTTTCAAAGGTTTACAGAAAGGTCGGCTTCGTGGATAAGGGCTGATTTTCCGCAGAAGGGAACGTGTACTTATGGAAATAAAGTGTCCTAAATGCAACAATTTCTTCGATCTGTCAGAGGATATCGCTGATCGAATCCGTGAACAGATCCGCACAAAGGAATTTGAAAAGGAACTCAACGCACGACTTACAGACGCTAAGAAAAATTACGACGTTCAGCGTGAAAATGCCGTCAATGAGGCTATTATAGCTGAACGTGAAAAATCGGAAAAGCTTCTTGAAGCCGAAAGAATCAAGGCTGAAAAACTCCAGCTTGATTTCGCTGAATTAAAGGCTCAGGCTGAGGCGGCTGAAAAAAATTATGAAAGCAGTATTCGTCTTGCGAAAATCGAATCTGCTCAGGAAGAACGTCTGAAATACGAAAAAATCCTTTCAGAAGCTAAAAATGAAGCTGATTCCCTTAAAGATGAAGCTCAGAAAGCCAGAAATGATCTTGCTTTGGCTGTGAAGCAGTCCGAAATCGACATTCAGCAGGCTATTATTGATACAAAATCTGAATATGATAAGAAAATTGCTTCCCTGAATTCCGACAAGGAAAACGCAGAACGTGAACGTGATTTCTACAAGGATTTCAAGGCTCGTCAGTCTACAAAAATGATAGGCGAATCACTTGAACAGCACTGTGAAATCGAATTTAACAAAATCCGTATGGCAGCGTTTCCTAATGCTGAATTCGGAAAAGATAATCTCGTCTCAAAATCCGGCTCAAAAGGCGACTATATTTTCAGAGAATACGACGAAAATGACGTTGAAATCATCAGTATAATGTTTGAAATGAAAAACGAAATGGATACAACGTCAACTAAAAAGACTAATGACCATTTTCTGAAAGAACTCGACAAGGACAGACGTGAAAAGAAATGCGAATATGCGGTTCTTGTAAGTCTGCTTGAAAGCGATAACGATTATTATAATCAGGGTATCGTTGATATGTCGTACAAATACGAAAAAATGTACGTTATCCGTCCGCAGTTTTTCATTCCGCTTATAACACTGCTGAGAAATGCTGCGCTCACAAATCTTTCCGCCAAACAGGAACTTTTCCGTATGCAGCAGCAGGATATTGATCTTCAGAATTTTGAAGCTGCATTCGCTGATTTCAAGGATAAATTCGGGTATAATTACAATCAGGCGGCAAAACGCTTCGATGAAGCTATATCTGAAATCGACAAGACTATTGAACATCTTAACAAGGTGAAGGAAAGTCTCCTCAAATCAGGAAATCAGCTCCGTTTAGCAAACGAAAAGGTGGATAATGTATCGGTGAGAAAGCTTACCAAAAACAGTCCGTCCATCAGAGCTATGCTCGACGAAAAATGATTTCATTTCCGGCATATCGCTGAAAGGTCGGCTATGTGGATAAGGTGCAGCTTTTTTCAACATAAAAATTATACTATATCCACAAATTTGTAAAAATCACTTGATTTTCAGCCTGTTTTAAGGTATTATAATATTGCACGATTATCGTGTATACGCTTTTCAGGGAGTTTTATTATGGTTGAATATGAACAGAAGCAGAATTATAACATTGATGATCTCATTGATATCGTGAGACTTCTCCGCAGCGAGGGTGGTTGTCCTTGGGACCGTGAACAGACTCATGAATCTATAAGAACTGATTTCCTCGAGGAAACCTGTGAGGTTATCGAGGCTATTGATCTCAAGGATACTGAGCTTCTCCGTGAAGAACTCGGCGATGTCCTCTTACAGGTCGTTTTCCATTGCAGAATCGAGGAGGAACTCAACTCCTTCAAATTTGAGGATATCTGCGATGGTATCTGCAAAAAGCTCATCATCCGTCACCCGCACGTTTTCGGCGAAGTGATCGCAGATGACACCGATCAGGTGCTCAAAAACTGGGACGCTATCAAAATGGAAACAAAGGGACAGACAAGCTATACTGACACCCTCAACAGCGTTGCTAAATCTCTGCCCGCTCTTATGAGAGCCCAGAAAGTCGGCAAGCGTGCTATGCGTGCCGGAATGGATTTCCGCTGCGCTGACGATGCTATCGCTTGTATCGCCAACGAAAAGAAAGAACTCGATAATGCTGTTCTTTCCGGAGACAAGGCAAATATCGAGGAAGAACTCGGCGATCTGCTCTTTAGCTGCGTAAATGCAGCACGTCATCTTGGTATCGACGCTGAGCTTGCTCTTAAAGCCGCAACAGACAAGTTTATCAGACGTTTCGACGCAACAGAAAAACTCGTTGCTGAAAACGGTCTTGATATGCCGCAGCTCTCTATCGAGGAGCTTGACGTTTACTGGGATAAGGCAAAAAAACAGCTTTAAAGCTTAACCGAACAAAAAATTATTGGAGGAAATAAAAATGACAAAAGCAGAACTTATTAATTCTATCGCAGATAAAGCTAACTGCACAAAGAAAGACGCTGGATGCGCTCTTGAAGCAACTCTTGCAGCTATTCAGGAAGCTCTTGAAAACGGAGAAAAGGTTTCTATCACAGGCTTCGGTACATTCGAGATCCGTGAAAGAGGCGAAAAGAAGGGAATCAATCCCAGAACTAAGCAGCCTATGGTATGCCCTCCCAGCAAGACTCCTGCTTTCAAGCCCGGCAAGACTCTCAAGGACGCTGTAAATAAGTAATTCCGGTTTACGCCGGAAGGAGGTAATATTCAGTGAGATTGGATAAATACCTGAAAGTCACAAGACTCATAAAGCGCAGAACTATCGCTAATGAAGCCTGTGACGCTGAAAAAATTGTCGTGAACGGCAGAGTTGCCCGTGCTTCCTACGATGTAAAGGTCGGCGATATCATTGAGATCAATATTGGAAACCGTCCTCTTAAAGTCAAGGTTCTCAACGTTACGGAACACGCAACAAAAGAAAATGCCGCTGATAATTACACGGTTATAGAATGAAACAAGGCTGCATGGAAATTCCATGCAGCCTTTAATTTTACTTTGTGTTTGACAGATTCCAACGAGGATTCGTCAGCTTTGCAGCCTTTGTATTATCAAGCATATTATTATTTTCAAGCTTATTCATGTCAAGGAAACGATAATTTGTCTTTTCGTCCTTGTTTCCGCCGAAAATACCCTTGATTTTAGAAATTGTACCGCCTGGATTCTTCTGAAGTACAGGTCCGAGACGATGATTATCTCTCATGAAGCTGATTATATCAGCACAAGTTGTAATATGCTTATCGCTTACGTTGTAAACGCCGGCATAGCTCAGATCATCGGCATTTTTTGCATAGCACAGAATGAAATCAACAAGGTTATGCACACAGCAGAGCTGGAATCCATTCTGACCCTGACCGATTACAAAGAGACTGCCATCCTTAGGATTTGTAATTCTTGACATAAGATTATCAGTAAAATCATGTGTATAAACAGGAGAGAATCTCGCAATACAGCACATTACATTCTTGTGATGCTGCATTTCGGCAACAAGTGCCTTTTCAGATTCATACTTCATCAAAGCGTAGTTTGAAACCGGTTTAAGCTCTGAATCCTCACGAATCGGCTCTCTTGTTTTCGGGAAATCATATACCTTATCCGTACTGAGAAGAATGATTTTTCCGACATTTTCTGTCATTGCATAGCGATACACGAACTTGTCACACTGTTTGCATTCGTTCATTTCCTTTTCAGTAACTATCGGACCGAGGTCGTTATCAACGGTGCAGGCGCCGTGAATCAGAATATCAATCTCGTTTTTCTCAAAGATCTCTGCATAAGCGTCCTTATCTGTAGGATTTGCCTGTACAAAGGAATAATGAAGCTTTCCTTCATTATAGAAACCGGGTTCACGGTCAACAGCTATGACTTCAAAGCCTTTTTTCAAAAGTCCCGAGCAGATATGCTGTCCTATAAGACCGCATCCGCCTGTCACAACAACTTTATTCATATCACAGCCTCCTTCCATTCTTAGCTATAACATTATAACACATATTTTTCATAAATTCAATATCATTAATAATTTATTTACAATTTTCAGAATACTGCACAATTAATCTATTTCGCCGCTGTTCACCTTATCTATATACTTTTGTACAACGGGATTTGTCGAATCAAATGTCTCATTCCATGGCTTTCCTCTTGCCGCATTTCTCAGGTCACTGTCAAGAACTTCGCCGCAGTCAGCAGACACTCCTCTGGAAATATCAAGCACGGGATTATCCAGTGCAAGCTGTTCCATGCTGTCCTTCATGTCTACCATTTCCTGAGTCCAGCCGTAAGAATCAACGAACATTGCTCCGTCAGCGACTGCTCTTGCTTCCTCATTCAACAGGAGATAACGCTTGCAGTCAAGATATTTCGCAACGCCCTCCGGATTTGACGCACCGGATACTATGGAATAAGCCTCCATTTTTGCCGGAACATAATATTCATCAGATTCGGGATCTTTCGGCATAGGTACGAAGAATGCATCCTCACCGTACTTTGCCTTCCATACGTCTGGAGTTGTATAAAGCTCATAAAGTCCTACAGGATAGAACATAAGCTTGCCCTCGCCGATATACTGCGGTTTAGCTTCCCAGCCGTAATCGCCGACACCGATAGCTATAAGATCCTTCTGATACATCTCATAGATCCAGTTCTGAACACGCTCCATGTCAGGGCTTCCGAGATTATTCACAAGCTTTCCGTCTTCAATGCTGACAGGCGGAACTCCGATAGTATTGATAAGTCCGAATTCAAACCACCAGCCGTCGATTCCGAAACGCTGATCGGACGTATCTACAAATTTTTCAAGAAGCTCCTGGAAAGTATCCCATGTCCATTCGCCGTTTTCGTAGAGAACAGCCGGATCATCAAGACCAGCTTCCTGGAAAGTCTTTCTGTTGTAAAGCACTGCAACAGCATCACCTGATGTCTGCACAATAGCTGTATAATGCTTGTCGTTCCACATAAGGCTGTCATTTACTTCCTTGACATCCTCCCACAGCGGAGAATTAAAGTCGATATAGTCATCGACAGGCATGAACAGCTGACGGATAGCACCCTTAGGAATCGCATCGCCGTTTCCGGCATAGAAGAAGTCGATTCCCTCGCCGCTGCTTATAGCTTCGGAAAGCTTATCATAGCGCTGCTCGTAGTCAACGTGATGATACTCGATATTTCCGCCGTAGACCTTCTGAAAATAATAGAGATCAGAGTGCGGAATAGGATCGCTCTCTCTGGGGTTGATATCCCAGTCTGCCATCCACTTTATTGTCTTGTTTTCAAGTTCACCGTCAAGGGTTACATCCTTTTCGTTTTCCAATGCCGCAAGAAGCTTTTCTTCTCTTTCAGCAGGCATTGTAAATTCCTGTGTTTCGTTTTCCTTTGCTCCGTCACCAGAGCTTTTGTCGGATTTTCCGCATCCTGTTGCTGCAAATGTCATTGAAGTTACAAGCAATGCGGCAAGAAAAATCTTGAATTTTTTCATTCTACCATACCTCTTTCTTCACTTTTTGAGAGGAGGGGAATTTTTGGCTGTACAGCCTTAAGGCAATACCGAACAAAGCTTGCAACCAGATTTCGTGCAAAGCCGTCAGGCGTGTTTTGTGCGGTGTTGCCTAAATTTTATGCGCCAGTTTTGTAATAGTTCATTCCTCTTTAAATTGTGCCGAAAATGCACACATCCCCCTCATATTACAAAACTCACACTTTCCTGACCTTTCATGGACAGGTACTTCTGAAATTCCTATCACTGCCGTCACCGACTTTGAAGGAATCAGAATATTTTCCGGCGTAACCGTCAGACCTATTCGTCTTTGTGCATTCAGAGCTCTTACCAACTCATCCTGTACAGATATCGGTAAATCGCCGTATCCGGGACTAAACCGCCATGTTCTGTATGCGGCTTTTACTTCCCGGAAAATTTCTTCTTCTGCCTTATCGCAGAACTGTTCAATCAGCGAACTGCAAACGCAGTCCATCGCAAGAGCTTCAGCCATATCCGTAACTTCTGCTCTGCGTATAAGCTTGTCAGCCTCCGCCGACAGGGTTGCCGCAAAAACTACGGCTTTTCCGCACCGTTCAAAGTGCTTTTTTATATCATCTCCCGACAGAAAAATTCCGCAGTCCGAAAGCTTTACGCCATCACTGACAATTTCCACGCCGCTGACACGATACACATACTTAGGAGCAACAGCCTTTCGTGCTGCACTGTCGGCTTTTTCTATAAGCCTTATCACGTTTTCATCAGGCTCGCCCTTAACGCCCATATATCGTGCTGTTTCGCTTACGGAAACATTTTCGAGAGTGATCATGAACGGATTATTCCCAGAACAGCCTCACTGATTTTCCGGGCAACATAGGAATTATTCATCGTGTAAAGATGAATTCCGTCAACTCCGTTAGCCACCAGATCAACGATCTGATTTACAGCATAAGCAATTCCGGCGTCACGGAGAGCTTCGGGATTATGCTCGTATTTCTGCATGATTTTCACGAACTTTTTCGGCAGACTTGCACCGCATGTCGTGACCATGCGCTCGATCTGATTCTTATTTACAACCGGCATGATTCCGGCTTCGATCGGTACATTTATACCGGCAATTGCTGCTTTTTCACGGAAATCATAGAAATACTCATTGTCAAAAAACAGCTGTGTTATGAGGTGATCTGCACCCGCTTCGACCTTTTTGCGAAGATTGATAATATCGTCCACAAGGCTGTCAGAATCAGGATGTCCCTCCGGATAGCAAGCTCCGGCGATGTCAAAATCACCCTTTGTTTTTATAAATGTGATGAGATCGCTTGCATGAAGAAAATCCGTTTTCGGCGGAATATCGGGATTAATATCGCCTCTGAGTGCGAGGATATTCTCTATGCCTCTCTCCTTTATCTCATCAAGTGTTGCTGAAATTTCTTCCTTTGTGTTGTTGATACAAGGAAGGTGAATTACCGGAGTAATTCCCATTTCCTTGATTCTGGACGCAATATCACACGCAAAGCCGCCGTTTCCGCTTCCTCCGGCACTAAAAGTTACGCTGATAAAATCAGGCTCAAGACCTTTCATTTCATCAAGAGTTTTATAGATAACATCAATACTGCTTGTTTTCTTCGGAGGAAAAACCTCGAAGGAGAAGACAGTTCTTTCCTTAAAAATATCTTTTATACGCATTTTTCCTCGTTTCAGTCAATCGACCAGTCGATACCGTCCATTCCGCATGAACGGAGAAATTCATTTGCCTGTGAAAAATGCCTGCACCCGAAAAATCCATTATACGCCGACAGCGGACTCGGATGCGCCGCTTTCAGCACAAGGTGCGCCGGATTTGTTATAAACTGCTGTTTTGCCTTGGCATCGCCGCCCCAGAGCATGAATACCATCGGCTTTTCACGCTCATTAAGGAGCTTTATGACGTCTGTTGTGAACTCCTCCCAGCCAAGACCTCTGTGGCTTCTTGCCTGATTCGCACGGACAGTCAGAACGGAATTCAGCAGAAGAACTCCCTGCTGTGCCCACTTTATAAGCTCGCCGTGCTTTCCGAGATTGTTGATTCCGAGATCATCACGGATTTCCTTAAAAATATTCACAAGTGACGGCGGAGGCGTTATTCCACGGCATACAGAGAAACTCAGCCCGTGCGCCTGTCCTTCGCCATGATAAGGGTCCTGTCCGATAATCACACATTTTACGTCGTTATAGGACGTATACTTCAGCGCATTGAAGATGTCATACATTCCCGGATATATCCTCTGCGTGCGGTACTCATTAATAAGTTTCTGCCGCAGCGCAAGGTAATATTCCTTTTCGAACTCACCTTTCAGCAGTTCGTCCCAGTCATTATTGAAATTTACCATCGTTAATTATAAACCGTATCCTCATAATATTTGAACTTAACAAGTGTATTTTTCTTGTATGTGAGAGATCCCTGCTGGTTGAACGGAACCTTTTCATAAGCCTCAGGAGAACACTCTATAACGACATTTCTGCCCTTTCGTGTAACGAAAATAAGCTCATATCGTGCATCCTTTATCTCAACCTTGCCTGTACTCTCGATGATACGGAGTCTGTCGTCGCATTTTCTGATAAGTGTAGCCATTTCTACAACAGGACCGGAAACCTTCTTCTGATTATTATCGGATGAACCTGAGGACGAAACGCCTCTTGTCTGCCGACGGTTTACGTCAGAATTTCCATTGCCCTGACCGTCAAGAAAAACAGACAGGAATCTCCGGAAATTACTTTGTCCGCTGAAAAGCAGTATGACAACAAGAAGTATTACAACAATTCCGGCAAGAAGAATCAGGAGATTTTTAAGCTGTTCTGACATTTTAACAGTCCTTTCTGTTTTAAAATATATTTAAATAAATGTTATTACTCTATTCCGTTGGGATTAAGCTTTGTGAAATTCCAGCTGTCAGCGCACATTTCGTTGATATCAGACTTTGCTTCCCAACCGAAAAGATTCTTTGCCTTTGAAGCGTCAGCAAAACATGTTGCGATATCACCGGAACGTCTTGGAGCTATACGCTTGTTAATTGGTTTTCCGCAAGCTTTTTCGTATGCGGCAACTACTTCAAGAACGCTGGAGCCATTTCCTGTTCCGAGATTTACAGCCTCAAATCCGGAATTCTTTTCTGCATATTCGATAGCGCATACATGGCCAGCCGCAAGATCTACAACATGAATGTAATCTCTTACGCCAGTTCCGTCGGGAGTATCATAATCATTGCCGAAAACGCTGAGCTGCTGAAGCTTACCGGCTGCAACCTGTGCGATATAGGGAACAAGATTATTCGGGATTCCGTTGGGATCCTCACCTATAAGCCCGCTTTTGTGAGCACCGATAGGATTGAAATATCTCAGTGCTACAACGCTCATTTCCTTGTCGGAAACACAGCAGTCCCTGAGAATCTGCTCGATCATTACCTTTGTGTAGCCGTAAGGATTCGTAGCAGATGTAGGCATATCCTCAGTGTACGGAGCCACATTATTCATGCCATAAACAGTAGCAGATGAGGAGAAAACTATCCTCTTGCATCCATTTTCACGCATTGCACGAAGAAGAATAAGGGTTCCGTAGATATTGTTTGTGTAGTATTCAAGGGGCTTCTGTACTGATTCGCCGACTGCTTTAAGTCCGGCAAAATGAATTACAGCGCTTATGTCGTTTTCCTTGAAAATTGCAGTCATTTTCTCATAATCGCATATATCAGCTTCATAAAATTTGATTTTCTTTCCGCTGATTTTTTCAATTCTGTCAACGGCTGCCACCTTTGAATTCGAAAGATTATCCACAACAATAATTTCATAGTTATTTGCTAAAAGCTCAACGCATGTATGGCTGCCTATAAAGCCAGTACCACCCGTTACAAGAATCTGTGACATTTTTCATATCCTCCATTGTGTTATATATTATTATTATAATATATTTTTCGGATTTTTGCAAGATATATTTGCAATTTTCTTGAAAATATGTTATACTTTCTATATTAATCTTAAGGAGGATTTTTATGCAGAGGATTCTCGGCTATATGAGAAAGGCGATTCAGGAATATGATCTTATTAAGGACGGCGATCGCATTTGTGTGGGAGTTTCCGGCGGCAAGGATAGTCTCGTTATGCTGTACGGACTTCATCTCTTGCAGAGGTTTATAAACATAGATTACACGATAACCGGAGTTACGCTTGATCCAGGATTCAAGGGCGTAAGTACCGATTATTCGCCGATTGCGGATTTCTGCCGTGACAAGGGAATTGAGTACAAGGTTATTAAAACGCAGATTGCGGAAATTGTTTTTGACGTCCGCAAGGAAACTAATCCGTGCAGTCTTTGTGCAAGAATGCGCAGAGGAGCTCTCCACGACGCTACGGTTGCTCTTGGATGCAATAAAATTGCTCTTGGACATAACTACGACGACGCTGTTGAGACTTTCATTATGAATCTCTTTACAGAGGGCAGAATCGGCTGTTTTTCGCCGATGTCCTACCTTGAACGCAAGGATATCCATATGATAAGACCGCTTCTTTATGCTTCGGAAAAAGATATTCGCCGTGCCGCTGTGAAAAATGAACTCCCGATAGTCAAATCTGTCTGTCCCGCTGACGGACACACTAACAGACAGAGAACGAAGGACTTCCTTGCTGAGGCTGACAAGACCTATGAAGGGATAAAAAACCGTATTTTCGGTGCAATGCAGCGCTTCGACCTTGACGGCTGGGGCCCGAATAAATAAAAAAATCCTCTCCTTGCGGAGAGGATTTAATTTTATCAGTGAATTAAGGACTAATTAATTAGTCTTCCTTCTTTCTGAGAACAAATGCTGTTCCGATAGCTACTGCGAGACCAGCTGCTGCAACGCCTACGCCAGCAACACCTGTCTTCGGAGGATCCTGCTTCTTAGTTGTTGTAGCCTTGGGCTTAGCTGTTGTCTTAGCCTTAGTTGTTGTTGTTGTAGGCTTAGCTGTTGTTGTTGTTGCTGAACCTGTTGTAGTTGTTGTAGACTCTGTAGAAGATGTTGTAGACTCAGTTGTAGATGTTGTTGTAGTTGTAGTTGTTGTTGTAG